>CAILMA010000227.1 GCA_903835145.1 uncultured Bacteroidota bacterium | reverse complement strand
TGGGATGGCACGTTTAACGGCCAGCCATGCGACATTGATACTTATATGTATACACTTACTTACTTTAGCGGTGTCTACAATACGCCAATCACCCAAAATGGGGATGTCACGCTTATAAGGTAACGATACGAAAAAAGCATTTATATAAAATGGCCTCCTTTCGCAATCAGGAGGCCATTTTTATGTTGTGTAATGTCTATACTTACCAGCGTGCTGTTTCTTACTTCGCAAGTACATATCCCCATTCCTTAAGCCAGGTGAGCACTTTCACTTTGTAATCGCCCTGAATAATAATGTACCCGTCTTTTATGCTTCCGCCGGCGCCGCACTTGGTTTTAAGCTGTTTCCCCAGTGCTTCCATATCATCTTCTGTGCCCTGAAATCCATCAATCAGTGTTACAATTTTCCCCGCTCTTTGTTTGGCGTCAAGCGTTACTTTAAGTCTTTGTTTTTCTTTTGGCAGTGTTTCTGTCGCCTCTTCTTTAGGGCAATCGTTGAAGAAATCTTTGTTGGTGGAATAAGCCAGTCCGTCTGGGCGCGAAGAGGTTTTCTTGGACATGTTGTTGTGTTTAGGAGGCTATAAAGTTATTTATTCCTTCGCCGACAAACAAAAATGAAACAGGAGTACTTTGACTATCGATATTTTTATTTCTGAAAAATACTTATCTTTAAACAATATTTATCACGTATGCGCTTAAGCACCACATCAAGTATCCGTTTTTGGGGGAAGTCCATGGCTTGGGCGTCCATCCTTTTTGCGGCTGCAATGGTGGTTATAAACTGGGATGAAATGCGCGGTAAGACAGATAAAACCGTTATTACGGTTATAAGCAATGCCGACACGCTGCGACAATTTGCCAAACCGGTAACTTCCTCAGTTTCCGCAGCGGGCAGCAAGACGATAGAGGTCGTCAGTGAAACTCCGGGAAAAAACAGTTAATTTCTTCCAACTTGGGGTGCTTATGTTCAAAATAAGCTAAATTCTTCCTATTACTTTTTACTTTTGCTTTATGAGTACTGTACTTCTGCATAAGGAAAACGGCGTTGGGTATCTTACGCTAAACCGTCCTGAAACATATAATAGCTACAACAAGGATATGGCATTCACGCTCCAGGCACTGCTGGACGACTGCGCTGCCGATGATGCCGTGCGTTGCGTATATATTACCGGTGCCGGAAAAGGTTTCTGCTCAGGTCAGGACCTATCTGAAGCAATGAATCCTTCTCCCGAAGATTTTGAGCGAATGGTACGCGAGCATTACAATGCAACCATCCTTCGCATCCGCAATATGGAAAAGCCTGTTATTGCCGCCGTAAATGGCGTTGCTGCGGGAGCAGGAGCTAATCTTGCACTGGCATGCGATATTGTTGTAGCCAATACGAGTGCCTCATTTATGCAGGCTTTCAGCCGCATTGGGTTGATTCCGGATAGTGGGGGTACCTATTTCCTGCCCCGCCTGGTGGGTATGCAAAGGGCCGCAGCACTCATGATGACTGCTGAAAAAGTGGCTGCTGCCGATGCGGTAGCCATGGGCATGATATTCAAAGCTTACGCCGATGATGTATTTGAAGCAGAGAGCAAAAAACTTGCTGTAACGCTGGCACAAATGCCTACAAAAGGCATAGGCCTCACAAAACGTCTGCTCAACGTTACCTACAGCAATACACTCGAAGAACAGCTTAACGAGGAAAAGGTCGTCCAGATGCAGGCCGGCGCCAGCGAGGATTTTAGAGAAGGGGTTCAGGCCTTCCTTGAAAAAAGGAAACCGGTGTTTAACGGGAAGTAAATTCCCATACTGAAGCCTCAAAAGGGGCGGTGGAGCAATCAGCGAGCCATGTACAAAACACATGCTTCTGAGCGTATTTTTAGGAAGTGCCCAATACTTCGGTTGCCCATCGCAGCCCATTATTTACTACATTAGTCTTTATATTTGCCTTTATAACATTATGGAATTAAGTAAAAATTTTCAGCATAAAGAGTCCGAAGAAAAATGGTACAGCCATTGGGAACAGAAAGGTTATTTCACCAGCACACCCGATGACAGGGAGCCATATACCATAGTAATGCCGCCACCAAATGTAACGGGCATCCTGCACATGGGGCATGTGCTCAACAACAGTGTTCAGGATATCCTTATCCGCAGGGCAAAAATGATGGGGTTTAACACTTGCTGGGTACCCGGCACCGACCACGCTTCAATAGCTACTGAGGCTAAGGTGGTTAACATGCTTAAAGAACAGGGGATTGACAAAAACAAGCTATCCCGCGACGAGTTTCTGGGCTATGCCTGGCAATGGAAAGAAAAATATGGCGGAATCATTCTTAGTCAGTTGAAAAAACTGGGTTGTGCACTCGACTGGAAGCGCACGGCATTCACTATGGACGACAACTACTATGCAGCAGTAATGCGCGTATTTGTTGAGCTCTATAACAAGGGCTATATTTTCCGTGGTGTAAAAATGATCAACTGGGACCCTAAAGCTAAAACAGCACTCAGCGATGAGGAGGTGAACCACAAAACAATGAATTCTAAACTGGTATATGTAAAGTACCGCATAGACAGTGAGCAGGAAGAGTACATAACTATTGCCACGGTAAGGCCAGAGACCATTCTTGGCGATACAGCCGTATGCGTGCACCCCGATGATGAGCGTTATGCGCATTTGAAAGGTAAGTATTGTATCATACCGCTGGTAAATAGGCGGGTGCCTATTATTTTTGATGACTATATTGACAAAGAGTTTGGTACCGGTGCACTTAAAGTAACCCCGGCCCATGACATTAATGACTACAACCTTGGCCTAAAGCACAATCTCCCTGTTATTGATACCCTGAATGAAGACGGCACCATGAGTGAGGCCGCAGGGCTTTATATTGGCATGGATCGCTTCGATGTAAGGAAGAAGATAGTAGAAGATCTGCGTGCATTGGGAATTGTTGTTAAAGAAGAGGATTATGTAAATCAGGTAGGGTTCAGCGAGCGCACTGACGTGGTTATAGAGCCACGCCTTTCCATGCAATGGTGGTGCAAAATGCAGGATATGGCAAAGCCAGCGCTTGAGGCTGTAGAAAGCGATGAAATTGCTTTTCACCCGGCAAAATTTAAGAACCTCTACAGGCACTGGATGAGCAACATCAAGGACTGGTGCATTAGCCGGCAGCTTTGGTGGGGGCAGCGCATTCCGGCTTGGTATGATACGGAAGGTGGACTCTACGTTGCTGAAAATAGCGCAAAAGCTCACGAAGATTATAAGGCTAAAAAGCCTGCGCTTGCAGCGAGTGAGCCAGAACTGCGCCAGGATATTGATGTGCTTGATACATGGTTCAGCAGCTGGTTGTGGCCTATGGAAGTGTTTGACTGGAACCGTACTCCGGACAGTAAAGAACTCTCTTATTATTACCCGACCCACACGCTTGTAACGGCACCGGAGATTATCTTCTTCTGGGTAGCCAGGATGATAATGGCAGGATACGAGTTTACTGGCAAGAAACCATTCAGCGAGGTATATTATACTGGTATTGTGCGCGATAAGCAGGGTAGGAAGATGAGCAAGCAGCTCGGCAACTCACCTGATTTGTTGCAAATGATAGATGATTTTGGCGCCGATGCAACCCGTTTCAGTGTTATGATATCTTCCCCGGCAGGTAATGATCTTCTTTTTGATGAAAGTCAACTGGAGCAAGGGCGTAACTTCTGCAATAAAATGTGGAACGCAATGAGGCTGGTAAAGGGCTGGGAGGCGAGAACTGATTCGGGGCTCGATGACAGTCACGTAGCTTTTGCCATTAACTGGATGGAGGCAAAGCTTGCGTTGGTATCGGCAGAAGTAGCTGATGCTATGAAGGATTACAAGCTGAGCGAAGGCCTTAAAACCATCTATTCGCTCATATGGAATGACTTCTGCAGTTGGTACCTGGAGTGGGTGAAGCCTGGTATGGATCAACCTATTTCGCTTGTTGTGTATGAGCGTACCATTGGTATTTTTGAGCAGTTACTTCAGTTGCTGCATCCTTACCTGCCATTTGTTACAGAAGAGATTTACCACATCCTCAGGGATAGAGCCGATGGCGACGACCTGATTGTTAAACAACTTCCTGTGTACAATGAGCCAGATGCGGAAATGTTGAAGAATGGTATATTCCTGCAGGAGCTTATAACTGCGGTAAGAGATACCCGTGTTAAGAACCAGCTGAAGCCTAAAGACGTTATAAACGTAAGCGTTGATACGCAGCAGCAGGCGTTTTACGGGGCGGTAAAAAGCATCTTACAACGTCAAATCAATGCCGAAACAATAGCATTTACTGCGGAGGCAGTCGCGGGAAGTATTTCACTGGTTGTGCAGACTGATAAGCTATACCTGGCTGCACCTTACGCAACAATCGATACAGCTGGCCAGAAAGCTCAGATGGAGAAAGACCTGGCTTATTACAAAGGCTTTGTAACCAGTGTAGAGAAAAAGCTGCTGAACGAAAAGTTCGTTCAGAATGCCAAACCTGATGTACTGGAAAATGAACGTAAAAAACATGCCGATGCATTGGCGAAAATAAAAACGCTCGAAGAGAGCCTTGGATAAAATGCAATAGATCTTACGGTATTGCCAATTGTCGTTTTTGCAGCGCATTTACAAAGCGGGATTGGGTCAATATCGTAGGATCTATTTTTTCAAAGCACCTGATTGTCACGGGCTCAATTTTTCAGGCTTTTACCGTGCCGGTAGCTTTAACAAATTACAATTTGCAGGAGCCCGCAAATACTTATATATTTATCTTTCGAAATCCAGACTTAAAATGGCTATTAAAGCAGGACATATTGCAGGAGGTTGTTTTTGTATGTTATTTTGCCTGAGCCTAATAGCGCAGCAAAAGAACACAACTAAGACCGAAAACGGTAAGGATGAAGCTACTAGCCAGAAGGCGGCACCGAAGAAAAAGTCGTTCAAACCGGGAGTTTACCTTGGAAAGGAGAACTTTGCGGGAGGGCCTATAAGTGTTGCGTCTTTCAACAATATTTTAAAGCAGGGACTTCGTTCTCACGATAGTTCTGGAAATAAGTATAAGATCATCAGTTTTAACTTCATTTATGCTGAGCGTAAGCTGTATGAAGACTCTGCTGGCGAAATGGGTATTATAACCGATTACAGCACTGAATTTTGCATGAACGACACCCTGCCGACCGACATATCTGAGAACCTGGATGGCCGCGTAAAAAAAGGTGATACAATTATCTTTGATCAGGTTATCGTAGCCCGCCTCAACGCCACCCGCTCCACCGATACCTTCCTCGGCAGCTCACTGAAATGCATGATAATGAAGTAGGAGTTTTAAGGGGTGGTTTGGTTTTATGTACCTAACCAGACTTTCCTTTTATTTACGCACTTTATTTTAATTTTACCTGAATAAAACAAGAGTATGAAAATTCGCAGGCTGTGGATTAGTGGATTCCGTCAATTTAAGAATACATACATCGACTTTACGAATCCCAGTACCGGTGAGTCCCTTGATAAAATTTGCTTCATCGGAGCGAATGGGACGGGGAAATCTACGCTTTTGATACTCATAGATAATTATTGTAGACAGGCTTTTGTTAAAGGTGAGTCTAATTATTCCGAAATTGCTTTCACTTTCGCAGTCGAATTGGAGATTGGAAAACGGAATTTTATACTTTTCAATGGTTTTTTTGGAACAAACGATTATTCTTTAACCGATCAGCTTTACTTTGACAGCGAGTTAGCAAAAGTCGAAAACTGGTTTGAAAAATTTGTTGATGTTATTGATAGGAGTAAGTCACCAGCTGAATTAAATGACTACATATCAGAAAAAGGGTATGGAGACTTTCTGCTTTCTACCCAAGCGAAAAGTCATTTTCATTTTATATTTCCATATAAAAAAGGCGGTAAGGAGTTGCTTATTTATTCTCCATCAGAAGGATTTAATAACTCATATCTGGCAGTTCAAACGGTGCCTGATTCAAATGTAAATGCAGCATTGGAGTTAGGTAATAATTATCCATTTTATCACATAGTTTCGAACGAAACGGTGAATGATTTCTGGACTCAGTTGATTTACCAAATCAAACAGCGGGAATCAGAAAGAGAAATATTTGAAAACAAAGAGGAAAATATTAATAAAACCAAGAAAGAGCTGATCAAGGAATTTGATGAGGTTTATCCGAAGATATTAGTCCGTTTGGCTGAAGTATGGAATAGAATTTTAGAGAAAGCAGGTCTTTTTTTCGATGCCGAAGGCGCAAGCAATCCAGTTCAGCTTACAGACAATCTTGCGGCATACATTTATACGATTGAAGGTAAAAAATTAGTTGATTATAGCCAGCTAAGCACAGGTATCCGTAATTTTATTTTCAGGATAGGCCATATCTATAGCTTGTATTTTAATCGGGAAATCAAGCAAGGAATTGTGCTGATGGACGAGCCGGAAAACAGCTTATTTCCTGATTTTCTTTATGATCTCATTGAGACTTACCAACAGGTGATGGTGGACAGGAATAACGAATACAACACACAATTTTTCGTTGCCACTCACAGCCCTATCATTGCAGCACAATTCGAACCTCATGAGCGAATAATACTGGAATGGGATGAGCCGGGTTCGGTTAAGGCACATAAAGGTAAAGCCCCTAATGGCGATGACCCGAATGACATCCTTACAAAGGACTTTGAAGTAGCACATCTTATGGGTAAGAAAGGACTGGAAGAGTGGGATAAGTTTGTGCAATTAAAAAAACAATTGAGACACACGACGAACGAGGAGACGAAGTCGGAATTGGTTGATAAGATAACTGAAATTGGTTCAGCCTACAATTTTTGACGCGCATGAAATTTCTATCCAAAAATGCTGCGTCGTCAATTCTCGCTGAAGGGTTGACTTATCAAAAAAATCGAGACAATACCCAATTGAGGGTCATGTTGCTGGCAGAACAAAAGAATTTTTGTGCGTACACCGAAGAGTACATAGGCGGCAATCATTCTGTCGAGGTTGAACATTTCAACAGCAGTTTGAAGTTCAAAGACGACTACTATAACTACTACGCTGTCATTCGTAAGGCCAATTTACGTAAAAAGGACGAGCGGTATAAAAACGCTGCTTTTTTTAAGTCGTTGTTCTTTCAACGTTCGTTTAAAGAACGAATCCGTTTTGATAGGGACGACCTTTTTTACGAAGAGATTTCAGCAGACGATATAGAAGCCCGAGAATTTATAGATTTTCTACAACTAAACAGTTATGAACTGGTTATTGAACGCAAGAGGCATATCGAACGTCTGAAAGATTTGGAAAGTATGATTCCAGATTGGGGCGGTTATTTCAGAAGGCATTTACTGGAACTGAAGTTTATTACCGCCATTGAGTATGCATTAAATATCGACCTCTCGGAATTTTACACCTGATCACTTCCACACCATCCGCTCAAAATCCCTGTCGCTATATATGATGCTGGCGCGGTACTGGGC
>CAILMA010000226.1 GCA_903835145.1 uncultured Bacteroidota bacterium | reverse complement strand
TTTTTTTCGTAATAAAATCTCCGCCAGCTAATCGGATAATTCTGATCACCGCAGTAACCAAATTCAATGTAGTTACGGCAATCAAAGCATTTTTTCCATCCGAGGGCATTAAAGGAGAAAAATAAAATAATGATACTTACAAGCTTAAATCTATTCATAGGCAAAGCCTTTTTTGGGACACCGGAAAACTTCCGTTACAATTAATAAAACTACATAGTTTTTTAGATTGCAACCATTAATATTCTGAACGAGAGTAAAAAGGTTGTTTTTTAGGGGCAATTAGGGATACCTAACCAATTAGTGATTTATATTGGAAGGTCATCTATTAATATTTGATGCTGACGGCAGCGGCACGATTGTAGAAACCTGCTACCTTTGCGTGAAAAATCACAAAACCTTAAAAGTTCAGTAAGAACACATGCAACTTACCTATACGTTAGAGAATATTGATGAAGCTGCACGGCATTTTTGGGAGCAATTGAATGCAATGCATGTTTTCGCGTTCAGCGGGGCTATGAGTGCCGGGAAAACCACGTTTATACATCATTTGTGCAATATGCTACAGGTTGATGATACGGTAAGCAGTCCTACTTTCTCGCTGATTAATGAGTATCATTTTCATTACAATGGCGAGGAAAAGATCATCTATCACATGGACTGGTACCGGATAAAGAACGTAGCCGAAGCTATAAATTCCGGACTTGAAGACTGTATAACACAGGCTGTTGCAACGGGCAACTATTGTTTTATTGAATGGCCTGAGCAAGCTTGGGCACTGATACCGAACCCACACGTGCTCTTGAAAATAAACAGCCTGAGTCCGACCGAAAGAACAATGCATATTGAGCTTATCAATTGACAAGCAATATCAATGGTTTATGGGGCACGTTAGCGAAATAACTTCTGCAAACTTGCAGCACTTATTCAAGCCACATTTTAAAGTTTGCAGGTATTAGTATAAACGGCACTTATTTTTAACTTATTTACAATAACAACAGGTATGCTTTAAGGCATCTTTATACTATATTTGCCCGACGTTTTTACATATTAAACAACATTTAATCTTGAAATACCGTAACGCTATATTTCTCATCCTGCTTATCATCATCGCTGATCAGGCTTTGAAAATATATATTAAGACTCATTTTTGTAATGGTGACGAGGTAAGAATACTTGGTGGATGGTTCAGGTTGCACTTTATTGAAAATGAAGGTATGGCCTACGGCCTGAAAATCAGCGAATCAGTAATTGGCAAGATATTACTGTCCTCCTTCAGGCTTATTGCAGTTGGGTTTGGTTTCTACCTTTTGAAGCGCTTAATCGATAAGGGTTATGGCAAGGGAGTTGTAATATGCGGAGCACTTATTTTGGCGGGCGCATTGGGCAACTTGTTGGATAGTTTGTTTTATGGTTTGATATTTACTGACAGTCCTGCTTCTTGCTTTTCTGGTAACTACGACAATTTCAGTACCATGCTTGCCGGTCACAACCGAGAAGCTGTTGCACATATGTGCAAGCCGGGAATGGGCTATGGTAAGATACTCCAGGGGAAAGTGGTGGACATGCTGTATTTCCCGGTTATAGATACAAAAATGCCTTCCTGGGTTCCGTTTTTAGGCAATCGTAATTTCGTGTTTTTTGAGCCGGTGTTTAATATTGCAGATGCCGCAATATCAGTGGGTGTTATAACACTTGTATTGTTCCAAAAAAGGCTATTGTATAAGAAAGAAGCTGAAAACACAGTAATACCGCAGATATGAACGAAGAAGAATTAATGGCCATAAATGTGTGGCTGGCGGGCCGCAGCTACAGGTTAAGGATAAAGCCAGAAGAGGAGTCAGCCGTGCGTAAAGCTGTGAAGATAGCAGATGAACGGATATCGGAAATGCGTATAAACTATGCAGGCAAGGACGAGCAGGACTTCATGGCTATGTGCTTGCTTTCGTATGCCGCAGATACGGCAATAGAGACATTGAAAAATCCACTGCTGGTATCGGAAATAACAAAACTGACCGACAAGATAGACAAGGTGCTGAC
>CAILMA010000225.1 GCA_903835145.1 uncultured Bacteroidota bacterium | reverse complement strand
TCCTCGCTCAGGTATTTTATTAATGCACTGTTCTTTGGCAAGCCCCTGTATGCGCGGTAGAGGTGCAAACCACCAGCATCTTTATCAGTTTTGTTATCGGCGATTAATTTTTTTGCTTCAGCAAGGCTGGCGTTAATTACCCGGCGTTGGGCTTCCATCAGCTTTTCAATCCTTGGTTTAAGAATATGAAACTGTTGTTCATCGCCCTTAGGTATAGGACCAGAGATAATGAGCGGAGTACGGGCATCATCAATCAACACACTATCCACCTCATCCACCATTGCAAAATGGTGTTTGCGCTGCACCATCTCTTCGGGGTGGTGCACCATGTTATCGCGGAGGTAGTCGAAGCCAAATTCATTGTTGGTGCCGTAAGTTATATCGGCCTGATAAGCTCTGCGACGCTCATTGGTATTAGGGTCGTGCTTATCAATACAGTCAGTGGTAAGACCAAGCCACTCAAAAATCGGGCCGTTCCATTCCTGGTCACGACGGGCGAGGTAATCATTCACCGTTACTATGTGCACACCTTCACCCGCGAGGGCATTGAGGTAGGCCGGTAATGTAGAAACCAGTGTTTTACCTTCACCGGTTGCCATTTCTGAAATTTTACCTTCATGCAGTACGATACCACCTATCAGCTGCACGTCGTAATGAAGCATGTTCCAGGTAACGGTAGTACCGGCTGCCTGCCAGGTATTTTTGTAGATGGCTTTGTCGCCCTCTATTATAATGTGTGGTTTTGATACAGCCAGTTCGCGGTCAAGGTCGGTAGCCGATGAAATAACTTCTGTATTTTCCTTAAACCTTCTTGCAGTTTCTTTCACTACAGCAAAGGCTTCCGGAAGTATTTCTTTCAATACTTCTTCTATCTGCGCATCCCTTGTTTTTACAAGTTTATCTGCGTCATTATAGATGTTCTCCCGCTCGTGGATGTCTTCATTTTGCTCAGCTTCAGCTTTCTTATCAGCTATTTGCTGGTCAATATCAACGAGATACTCCTGAATGCGGGCACGGAATTCATGGGTCTTATTTCTAAGTTCGTCGTTAGTGAGTGATTTAAACTCACCATAAAAACGGTTTATCTGCGTAACCAATGGTTGTATAGCCTTTACGTCTTTGTCAGACTTGCTGCCACCAAATAGCTTGGAAAGAAAAGCAATCATTATTATTAATGTTGTTAAGTAGCTCTAAAATATATTTTTATTAAAGTGTGTTCCGGATTTTAAAATAATCCGGTTGCCTTACCCTATATCAAAAGCCATGCTATAAATTTATAGCTGACATGTTGACATAAACGGGCATCAAAACTACACCAATTGCAGCGTTTTTACAAGTATTATAGTTGTTAAGAATCAATGATAAAGGAACTTCTACTTAATGGAAGCACTTTTTACTTCTTTGGCACTGCTAAAACAGTACATGGCGCCTGAAACACGGATGTAGGATATATTAGAAAGCGGAAACGCACTTGTAATCACTCAGAATGAGTTTTATTGCGATTGTGGATTCATTG
>CAILMA010000224.1 GCA_903835145.1 uncultured Bacteroidota bacterium | reverse complement strand
TGATATAAATATCATCGTAGAATCTCCACTGGCACCGGGTATTTCCGTTATTGCACCTGCGTTTAATGAAAGTGTAACTATTGTACAGAATGTGCGCTCCCTGCTCACTTTCAACTACCCCAAATACGAAGTGATCATCATTAATGATGGTAGTACCGATGATACCCTGGAAAAGCTGATAGCAGAGTTCCAGATGATTCAGGTTGACTACGCATTCCGCGAAAAACTGAACTGCCAGCCTATCAGGCGCGTATTTAAGTCTACAAACACCGCTTACGACAAGCTTATAGTTATTGATAAAGTAAACGGTAAGAGCAAGGCCGATGCATCGAATGCTGGCATCAACCTTTCCTCATTCGATTACTTCCTGTGTACCGACGTAGATTGTATCCTTGATAAGAATACACTCATAAAGTTGATAAAACCATTCATGGATGAGGAAACCACCAAGATAAAAGAGGTAGGTGACCCCTGTACAGAATGCGGCTTCCAGCATATAGTAGAAGATTACAGGCGCGTTATAGCCACAGGGGCAACGCTCAGGATGGTGAATTCATGTGAGGTAGATGAAGGTTTGCTTATTCGTGTTCGCCCCCCGCGTAAATTCCTGCCCCGTTTCCAGGAGATGGAGTACATACGCGCGTTTGTGTTGGGTAAAATGGGTTGGGATCTGATCAACTCCGTACCAAACGTGTCGGGCGGCTTGGGTATGTTTGACAAAGACATTGCAGTAAAGGCCGGCGGATATGACTCAAAATCATTTGGTGAAGACATGGACCTAATCACCCGCATGGGTGGCTTCATGAAGGCCAACAGCCGTAAGTATGCCGTGCGATATGTTCCCGAAACTCTTTGCTGGACGGAAGGCCCTACCACACTTAAAGTATTTGGAAGACAGCGCTCCCGCTGGGCACGCGGCCTGGCTCAAATCATGAGCATCCACCGCAAAATATTATTTAACCCCCGCTTCGGCAGGCTGGGGCTTATCGTTTTCCCCTATAACTTTTTCTTCGAGCTATTGGCTCCTATGATTGAATTTGGAGGTATATTATTTTATATTTATCTTATCTATACCCACCAGATCAACTGGACTTACGCCATTATTCTTATAGTCTTTGTTTACACTTATTCGGTTATGATCACCACTCTGGCCCTGCTTTGGGACCAGATTACCTTTAAGTATTACAAAACGTGGGGAGAGGTGATAGGCCTGTGTTTAATGGCTTTTATTGAGCCGTTGGTATATCACCCGCTCATCCTGTTTTTTGCCCTAAAAGGCTATTTCAACTTCATTACAGGGCGTAAACACGTTTGGGGTAATATGCAAAGGCAAGGCTTTGGCGCACAGCCCAAAAAGAAAACAGAGGTAAATCCTGCTCAATAATCAAAAAGTACATTATATTTGACCCGAAAACTGAAAATCATTTTTGTTAAATCTAATAAACACAGCACGAAATATGGATAAAAAATAAGGAATACATTCACAACTAATTTCACAACTACCGAAACGCTCTATCAATCAATCTCTACTTTTCACAACTATTCTATTGCCCTATCAAGCAATCACAACTACCTTAATACACTATCAAAAAAACTAAAACACAACTAAGTAATACACAACACCTTTTGCTCTATCAAAGCTAAAACTTACTAACTAACTACCATTAAATTAATACAACATGTTGAAGAAAGTCTCGAAGCTCACGCTTTCGTTGCTGCTGCTATTATGTATGCATGCAAACGCCCAATGGCTTAAGAAATTTGAATCATCCGATAACCTGTATCAGGATGCAAAGCGCGAAATAGACCTCAAACACTACCAGAAAGCCATCGGCATGTGTAGTAAAGCGCTGGATATTTCCCCGAAAAATCTGGACATCTTCCTGCTCAGAGGCCGTGCTTACTCACTCGCCGGCAAAATTGACAGTGCCCGTCTGGACCTCAACCACGTAATAGAAAAAAACCCCAAGTACAGAGATGCCTATATTTATCTCGTAAATATGGAGACTGTAGCGTGTAACTACCTGCAGGCCATTGAGTATGCCGATATGGGGCTCAAATACTTCCCCAATGACAGGGACCTCCTGCTCAAAAAGCTGGACGTATATAACAAAGAAGGCGACTGGATGGAGAGCAACCGCCTCGCCGACTACCTTTTTGACAGGTTCTCCAACGACCCATTCATCCGCACCATTTACCTCGACTATAAGCTTACGCTCGCAAGGCAGTATTCCCACAAAGGATATATTGAGATAGCAAAACGTGCTTACGAATCAGTTTTGGAGCAGGACCCGCTCAATAAGGAAGCGCTGCAGGCTGTATATAACCTGGACGTTCGCTCAGGTAATTACTCAAGCTCTCTTGCCTTCACCAACCGTGCATTGCAGGCAACGCCAAACTCCTACGAATTCCTGATGAAGAAAGTAGGTATTCTTGATGCGATGTCGCGTTACGTAGAAGCCGTAGAGGTGATAGACAAGCTGAACAAGTTGTACCCTAACGACCCGGAAGTACGCAAACTCAACTCCTATATGAGGATGCAGAGCGGCCGCTATTACATGAATACAGACCCTTACCTCCAGTTTCAGGCAGTGCTTGATAAAGAACCTAACAACCGCGACGCCCTTAACTATGTGATAAACATAGCCAATAGCCGCGGCCAGTATGCCGATGCGCTTTCCTGGATAAATGTTGGCCTAAAGAAAAATCCGGGTGACAAAGACCTGACCAACAAAAAGCTTGGCATCCTCACCAGCATGAAAAACTACGGCGCAGCATCGGTAATTGCTGAAAACGTGTATAAGCAAAACCCAACGCCCGATAACAAGCAGAACTTCCTGGAATTAAGAACGCTCAGCGGAAGGTCTCGTATGGCCGATCAAGACTATGACAGTGCCGTTCACGACTTTAAATCTGTGTTGTTCTACGACCACAACAACTTACAGGCTACCAACATGCTGGTAAATGCGTATACACAGCAGAAAAGGTATGACGACGCGCTGCACACCATTGACGATGCCCTTACCTATGCACCCGGCGATGAAGCTCTTTTGTACAAAAAAGCAGGTATACTTGAATCTTACCAGCACTATTCAGAAGCGGCACAGATATCGAAAGACCTGTTGCAGAAATACCCTGATAAGAGGATTTACCTGATGAGCTTCGTAGACCAATCGCTTGCAGCAGGCAGGCAGTCGCTCGCCTATGACGACTATTCCAGCACCACAACAATTCTAAAGGAAGTACTGGAAAAACAACCCGACAACCTGGACGCGCTTAACTACCTCATCAATATTGAAACGGCATTTAAGCAGTATGATACAGCTATCGTTTATTGCGATCAGGCCCTGCACTACTACCCCGATTCGAAAGACCTGTTGTTCAAGAAAGCGTCCGTTTTTGCTGATGCACACAAGTACAGAGATGCCTACGCTATTTCTGGTTCTCTGCACAACGACTATCCTTATAACGTTCGCTTCCGCGACGCATACTTAGACCATCTTCAAGGTTCAGGTCGCCAGTACATGACTGATAACCAGCCAGACAGTGCAGTGCAGGAATATTACAAAGCACTCGAGGCATCGCCTATCGACTCTACCACTTTGATCGCAATCGTAAACATCCTTAGCGAGCAGAAAAAGAACGATACAGCATTATACTTCGTAAACCGGGGACGTATTGCCTATCCTGATAAGCCTTTCTTCCTGCTGAGAAAAGCGCAGATTTACGAAAGCCAGAAGAAATGGGAAGAGGCCTACCTTGCTGCTGATACCTTGAGCAAAATGACCAATCTGGACCCACGTTATGTAGATTACGTGAACCAGCTGAACAGCCACAGACTCCGCAACCAGTGGGGCCTCGCTTACCTGCACTCAAAGTTTGACTATTCACAAACTGTAAATAACATTGCGTCTATTCAGTATACCCGTTTCTATAAAAGAGGTGGTATTACAGGCAGGGTAAATTATGCAGGCAGAGCAAACGGAGCCGGCTTCCAGTTTGAAGCAGAAGCAACCTACGCACACACGCCAAAATGGTATTCTTTTGGTACCGCATCATATTCCCCTGAAAAACTGATATTCCCTGAGTTGAAACTTGGTTATTCTATATTCCATAGCTTCAAACACGGTTGGGATGGTGAGCTCGGTATCCGCTACCTGAAGGCAGATAGTGCAACGACAATATCGCCACTCGCATCTATTTCAAAAGAGTACAAAGATTTCTATTTCAACCTCCGCGGTTACTACATCAATCTTTCTACTACCACCAACCCTGCTGATATAGCACTTACAAATGCTGCAAAAAGATCGGACTATTACTCTGCCGTTCTTTCTACAAGGTATTACCTGAATCCTGTAAGCCATGGCGACTGGTTCTCTGCTATCTTTGGATATGGTAATGCACCTGACGATTTCAGTCGTAACTTCCAGTTTGCACAGCTCATCTCCTACCCTACAATCAGTGTAGGCGCGGGCTACACTAAGCAGTTCAAATACAGAACTTCAGTAGGCATTTTCGGTACATGGTACAATGAAAAAGTTGCTGATCAGCTGTATCACAATCAGTACGATATCTTTATTCAGTTGCTGAGGAAGTTTTAGTAGATAGTCGTTAGTACTTAGTCGATAGTACTTAGTCGATAGTCTCAATGGCAGATTGATTAATTGAGCTTAACAATGACACGAGGTAATGGGGCGGTTTTAATTGGTAGTTGACCGGCCATTACACTTTAAAGACCACTTGGTCAATAGCCATGAAAAGAGGTTGCCTTTTAAAAAGAGGCAGCCTCTTTTGT
>CAILMA010000223.1 GCA_903835145.1 uncultured Bacteroidota bacterium | reverse complement strand
TCAACTATCGGCGCAGCGTGCAGGATTACATAACTGGTGCGGGTAGTAGTAAAAGATGCCCCACCACAACCGGAAACCGTAACCGACACATCAAAAGTATCCGCAAAAGGGAAGGTCTCAAACAATGAACTTGTTGAAGTAGTTACTGTGTAATCGTGAGACCCGCCGGAGAATGCCGTTGAATGTGAATGGATATCCCAAATGTAAGATGGAGTACCACTACAACCACCAGAAATCGTTGCAATGAAATAGAAACCCCCACTGGATGAATAACAACCGATATAAGACGATGATGAAAACGTACTGCAACTAACGGTCACTGATTGGGCACGGACCAGAACTGGGTTTACAATAAGACAGAGTAAGATAAATACCCGTAAAATTCGATTCATAAACGATGATTTTTAATCAATATAATTTTGATTCCTGCAAAGACAGAATTACCCTAAATCTAATCAGGGACGTAAACATACTAAAGTTAGGCTATTAGTTGTACAAATTGTTTGTTTTTTCCCGAAATTTTTTTTCAATAACAATTCATTAGGGTTTATTTTAATTGTTGGTTAATTTTCCTGCCAAATCAAAATACCCTGTTAAAATATTTTTTAGCACTCTTTTAAGTTGTTGTTTATCAACATGTTTTCAACATTTTTAACAATTAGGGAAACTGCAAAACCCAGCGATTTCTTTAACAGACACTTACATATATAAATATTTATTCACAAATGATTTTCCCGTCACGGTCGCTTAGACCGCTAATTCTCTTTTATACATCTGAACTGTATTTTCAAGTCCGTAATACAGCGCATCAGCAATAAGTGCATGCCCTATCGACACCTCCAGCAGCGCCGGTATCTGTTGCCTGAAATATTTAAGGTTATCGCGGTCCAGATCGTGGCCTGCATTAATGCCCATGTTGTGGTGCAGGGTTGCTACCTCGGCTGCTGCCACATAAGCCGCAATTGCCCGCCCGCGGTTCGCGAGGTAGTTGCGGGCATAGTCTTCGGTATAAAGTTCTATTCTGTCAGTACCAGTTGCAGCGGCCCCAGCAACTATATCTACCACCGGGTCTACAAAAATAGATACCCTTATCCCAGCCTTTTGGAACACACCTATTATATTGCGCAGGTAGTCTTTCTCTTTAATGGTATCCCACCCGTGGTTTGATGTGAGCTGGCCCGGGTCATCGGGCACCAGTGTCACCTGCGCAGGCTTGACCTCCAGCACAAGATCCACAAACTTATCCTCTTTCGGGTTTCCTTCTATATTAAATTCCGTTGTAATGATTTTGCTTATCTCCCGCACATCTGCATACCTTATATGGCGCTCGTCCGGCCGGGGATGTACTGTGATACCATCGGCCCCGAATTTCTGGCAATTGATAGCTGCCTGAAGTACATTGGGATTGTCCCCACCCCTGCTGTTGCGCAGGGTAGCAATTTTATTAATGTTTACTGATAGCTTGGTCATAACTGGATTGGGCAAAGGTAAGCGATACCTATATATACTACAGCCAAAAATACACTGCTCTACCAAAATCACAACTAAATAGCCAACCGTAATAAAAATCGCTTTGTATCCCTTATTTTTGCAGCCAATTTCTTTACATACAACATGAACGACATTAACCTCAAAGAGATGGCAGCGCAGGTGCGCCGCGATATATTGCGAATGGTGCATAAAGTACAAAGCGGCCATCCGGGTGGGTCACTGGGGTGTACTGATTTTCTTACTGCCTTGTATTTTGATATCATGACCCGCAAACCGGGTTTTGATATGGATGGTATTGGCGAAGATTTGTTCTTCCTTTCCAACGGACACATATCACCGGTGTTTTATAGTGTGCTTGCCCGCAGCGGTTACTTCCCGGTAAGTGAGCTTGCTACGTTCCGTTTTATCAATTCGAGGTTACAGGGCCACCCCGCCACCCACGAGCACCTGCCGGGTGTGCGGATAGCAAGCGGCTCACTTGGTCAGGGCCTAAGCGTAGCTTCGGGTGCGGCGCTCAGCAAGAAAATGAACAACGACAGCTGCATTGTGTACTCCCTTCATGGCGATGGTGAGCTGCAGGAAGGCCAGAACTGGGAAGCAATCATGTTTGCAGCCCACCACAAAATTGATAACCTGATAGCAACGGTGGATGTAAATGGCCAGCAGATAGACGGACCTACCAATACGGTGATGAGCCTCGGCTCTCTGCGTGCCAAGTTTGAAGCCTTCGGATGGGTGGTGATGGAAATGCAGGGCAATGACATGGACGACGTGCTTAAAATAATGGCTGAAGCAAAAGCTGCAACCGGCAACGGCAAGCCAATATGTATACTCATGCACACAGTAATGGGCAAGGGCGTCAGTTTTATGGAAGGTACCCACGAATGGCACGGAATAGCACCAAGCGACAAACAACTGGAGCAGGCGCTTACTGAGATCCCGCCTACTGTTTATGGCGACTACTAATAAGAAAATACATAAGATAGAGGGGAACGGTGGTTTTGAATAATTCTATTATTGAAAACCACCGTTTTTTACTGCTACAAGCAATATACTATCTCTATTTCCGTTATGTAATTGAGTTGATTTCCCACAATCCGTTACCATTGCTTTAGTTTATGCGTTTTACGAAAGCCATATTGTTTCTGTTAACGGCTGCGGCAGCTGGCTTTTTGTATTCCTGTACCAAGAAAGACAAATTACAGACGCAACTTACCCGGCTGGAGACAAAATGGAAACTGGCTTCCTTTGCTACCGACGACAATGGTAATGGTGCAATAGACAACCTGGAAATACACCCCGTAGCCACAGGCACTGACGATGAAATAACGTTTAACAGCGATGGCACTGGCAGCCAAACCGTAAATGAGTCGGGCACCAATGTTTCCTATCCTTTTATGTGGGTACTGAGTAACGATACGCTCACCCGCTATGGCCAGGGCCGCGACACCATTGTTTACTACCTCGCCAATATCTCCAGCGTGAGCCTTGAACTTACCGCCGTTGTAGACACCAACAAGCTGGTGGCCTACTTTTACAATAAGAAATAGTTTTTTGTCTGAACCATGATTTTATTGTCTGAACCATGATGTTACGGATTGGGGGATTTTTCGGATATTTTTAGTTGTGAGTATAGCTCTTTGTTGATTACTCTTTTGAAATCAAGCCGCTCAGCCCCGAAATTGATTAATAACCCCACGCTCATGTGATAAGTTTCGAGGTAATTTTTAGCCTGTGCCAGATGCACATCCTCTAATTTGATAATCGCTTTCAGCTTGACCATAGCAAGTTCCGCAATAAATTACCGGTGATGCAAGCACAAAAGATTTGGGCATAAAAAAACTGCAAATGAGCTAATTGAAGGGTTCAATCGTTTCATTTGCAGTGCTTTGTGAGGTGGCGGAGCCACAGCTCAAACTATTATTTAAGGATATCTCTCGATATTACCAGTTTCTGAATTTCAGATGTTCCTTCGCCTATGGTGCAAAGCTTGCTGTCGCGGTAGTACTTTTCAACAGGGAAGTCTTTCGTGTAGCCATAACCCCCGAAAATCTGTACAGCGTCGGTTGACACCCTTACAGCAACTTCCGATGCATAATATTTTGCGAAAGCCGACTCCTTGGTCATTTTTTCGCCCCGGTTTTTAAGGTCTGCAGCCTGGTAAATGAGGAGTTCAGATGCTTCAATCTGTGTAGCCATATCAGCCAGTTTAAAAGCTATGGCCTGAAAATGAGATATGGGCTGATCGAACTGCTGGCGCTCTTTAGAATATTTAAGCGATGCCTCGTAGGCACCCTTAGCTATGCCCAGCGAAAGCGCAGCGATAGAGATACGACCGCCATCAAGTATTTTCATAGCCTGGTGGAAACCAGAACCTACTTCGCCCATTCTCTGGTCGTCAGATATGCGGCAATTGTCAAACACGAGCTCAGCAGTTTCGCTGGCGCGCATGCCCAGTTTATTTTCTTTCTTGCCTGCTGCAAAGCCCGGAGTGCCGCGCTCTACAATAAATGCAGTAACATTATTTTTAGCCCTTGGCTCGCCAGTGCGGGCAAGTACTACCGCTACATTGCCGCTGATACCGTGGGTTATCCAGTTCTTCGTGCCATTGAGTATCCAGCCATCGCCATCGCGGGTTGCGGTGCAACGCATGTTGCCGGCATCGCTGCCGGTGTTGGCTTCAGTTAAGCCCCATGCGCCTATCCATTCGCCCGAAGCCAGTTTAGGCAAGTATTTTTGTTTCTGTGCCTCGGTACCGAAGTACAGGATATGGCCGGTGCACAGGGAGTTATGCGCTGCTACAGATAAACCAATAGATCCACAAACCTTAGCAATTTCACTCACTACAGTTACATATTCGAAGTAACCAAGACCCGAACCACCATATTCAGTAGGTACCAGCACACCCATTAAGCCGAGCTCGCCAAGTTTATGAAAAAGCTCAACAGGGAATTTCTGTGTTTCATCCCATACCATCATATCAGGCCTGATATGTTTGTTTGCAAAGTCCCTCACCATTTCAGCAATGGAGTTCTGTGTATCTGTATAGTTAAAATCCATATTTATATATAAATGCAGGGCAATTTTACAACATTTTTTCGGGATTAACTACGCGAAAAAGGGTTATTGTAAAAAGTTATACCTATTTATGGCAATACGGCAGCTGCGATTGTGACATAGCTTACTTTTTATTGTTTGTCGGCGACACTGATATGCGGAGCAATTAGTTTGTAATTTTCTTTGGAAACATTGCATTGAGACTGAATTAAACTTTTCACCTTTATCCCATGCATATTTTTCCTGCATGCAAAAATTGCCGTAACATTTTTAGGTCCTACGCCTTTCAGCCGCACCAGCGTGGCCGAGTCGGCTGTATTTATGTTTATCATATCGGGCATAGGGCTGGGGTTGTTGTCACCAGCGTCCTGATAGTCTTTCTTCTCCAGTCTGGCTTTAGCGGAATCTTGTTCGGGTGTCACCTGCTGGCGTTTAAAAGCGTCCCATTCGCGCGCCAGGCGTGCGTTTTCTTCGGTGTCCGGTGGCTTATCGGCAAAATAGGGCAGCGCTATCCGCACAGCCAGCAGCAAAAGTACCAACACACCGAGAGCAGCAATACCCATGCGTTCGGCACGGGTAAACGACGTGTAGGCTTCGGCGATGCGGTTCTTCATTCCTTTTTTAAAAGTAAAGAAATTTTGCAAATACCAAAATCATAAAACGCAAACAGACCGCCCTGTAGTAGGCGGTCTGCGCAAAATGTATTTCTATTACAGTCATTAAAATTCAGCATTCTTTGGTGTGCGTGGGAAGGGTATTACGTCCCTTATATTGCTCATGCCGGTAACGAAGAGCACCATGCGCTCAAAGCCCAGCCCAAAGCCTGCATGAGGCGTGGTGCCAAAGCGGCGGGTATCGAGGTACCAGTACATTTCTTCGGTAGGTATGTGCATCTCTTCCATGCGGGTCATCAGTTTATCCAGCCTTTCTTCCCTTTGCGATCCGCCTACTATCTCACCAATGCCGGGTGCAAGTATATCCATAGCCGCAACCGTTTTCCCATCGTCATTCTGGCGCATGTAGAAGGCTTTAATGTCTTTAGGGTAGCCGGTTACAATTACCGGTTTCTTAAAATGTTTTTCCACCAGGTAGCGCTCATGCTCGCTTTGCAGGTCTATGCCCCACTTCACGTCATATTGAAATTTCTTTTTCTTATAAGCCGGTGAATCAAGGAGGATATCAATAGCCTGCGTATAGGTGATGCGCTCAAATTTATTGTTGAGTACAAATTCCAGTTTCTCTATCAGGCCAAGCTCACTGCGCTCGTTCATTGGTTTTTGTTTCTCCTCATCTACAAGGCGCTGCGCCAGGAACTCAAGGTCCTCGCGGTTGTGCTCCATGGCATAGGCTATGATGTACCTGATAAAGTCCTCTGCGAGGTCCATATTGTCGGTAATGTCATTGAAAGCAACTTCCGGTTCTATCATCCAGAACTCAGCCAGGTGGCGGGCTGTATTAGAGTTTTCAGCCCGGAAAGTAGGCCCGAAGGTATATACCTCGCTCAGCGCCATGGCGCCAAGTTCTGCTTCCAGCTGCCCGCTTACGGTAAGGTTGGTGCAGCGGCCAAAGAAATCTTCTTTATAGTCTATGCTGCCATCTTCAAGGCGGGGCGGATTATCAAATGGCAGGGTACTGACCCTGAACATTTCTCCTGCCCCCTCGGCATCAGATGCCGTAACTATAGGTGTGTGCAGGTACACAAAGCCACGGTCGTTAAAGAACTTATGCACGGCATAAGCCAATGTATGCCGCACCCTGAATATAGCACCAAATGTATTGGTACGAAAACGTAGGTGAGCTATTTCGCGCAGGTACTCCAGACTTGGTTTATTTTTAAGCTGCAGCGGAAATTTTTCCGGGTCACATTCGCCCAGTATCACCACGTTGTCGGCTTTTATCTCCACTTTCTGTCCCTTACCGAGCGAGGCTATTACTGTGCCATCTACGCTTATGCAGGCACCATTTGTTATGTATTTTACTACGTCTTCAGCAGCATCGAGGCCTATTACTACTTGTATATTACCAAGGCAGGAACCATCGTTGAGGGCTATAAACTGGTTGTTACGAAAAGAACGGACCCATCCTTTTACGTTAACTGTATAATCGGTTTTCTCTTGTGTAAGAATTTCTTTAATCTTCGTTCTCTGCATTTTATAGTATTTAATACCAATATTTTACAAGTTGCAAAATTGGCAATTTTTATTCTTATTTTCTGATTAATATCGCGGTTATAACGGCAAAGAGCCCTTATTTGTCATAAAAAAGATACTTGAGCGCAAGCAGCAGCAGGAAGCCGCCGAAAATCTTCCTCAGCATATTATCCTGTAATTTCACCGCAAATATGCTACCGAAGTAGCTGCCGGCAATAAAGGCAATACAAAGTATGGCAGCGATTTTAAAGTCAACATACCCCTGCTTATAGTACTGCACTACACCCAGTATGCCTATGGGTGGCAGCAACATGGCCAGGGAAGTCCCCTGAGCCGTTTTCTGGCTTACGGCAAACATTATTACAAGGGAGGGCACTATAACCACCCCACCCCCTATGCCCACCATGCTGCTGATGAGACCTGCTACAAGGCCAAGGAGCAATAATCCTAATATAGTTGATGCTGTCATGCTAAAAGTTCGTCGACAAAATTAGGAGATAGTTGCATGTAAAGCACACTAACCACCCTAATTTTTGCCCGAGGTAATTCCCCGAACGGACAGGAGAATAATATGCAGCAGCAATTTCTGACCCATATTTTTTATTGAAGTTAAATCGTAAAGTGTATGCTGCTGATTTTACTTTTTATAGATGCT
>CAILMA010000222.1 GCA_903835145.1 uncultured Bacteroidota bacterium | reverse complement strand
TTACCGGAGGTTATGTTTACCCCTGCCACAACGCTATCACCCACCTTTATCAGCTGATCGCCGATCTCTATGCCAGCCTTACCCGCCGGCCCGTTATCCACCAGCGAGGTTACTTCTATAGTATCTCTAACAATTGAAAACTCTACGCCAATGCCGGAAAAACCACCTTCGAGGTCGTCAGTTACTGCCTGTAAATCTTCTGCCGGAATGTAAACGGTATGCGGGTCAAGGGTTTTCAAAATGCCTGATATCGCGTCTTTGTACAATACATCGCTCTTCACTGAATCAACATACTTTTCATTGACCAGATCTATCACCTGCTCCAATCTGTCATTTCGCTCTATAACCGTATTAATATCGCGCTTACTGCGCAGGGTATCGCGCAAGTTAAAGCCCAACACCATACCGGATATTAAAACTAAAGAAAATAACAGAGGTGTCCAGGCTTTCACTCCTCCCCTACCAGATGCATCCATTTATAGTAAACTGTGGTAAAATTAGATAATTAATTACAGGTGAAAAAAAGATTAATCCACACCTGTTAATTAACCAACAAATATCACACCTTTGTAAGACGCAAAACGAAATCAAATTAAACTTTTTACCGTAGTCTATTAACTTGTTTTGGCGCCACTATTGTAAAGAAAAAATGGGCCATGTATCGTAACACGTTATTTATCAAAATTTTATAAAAGCAGCCACAAACAATAAAAAATCAGGCACCAACTTTAAGCCTATTTTTGCGGCAGAAAAAGAAACAAAATATAAATTGTTAATATTTTATGAGCAAACAGAATTACAGTAACCACGTGCGGTATTACACGCCACACCACTTCGTTTTTTACCCGGTGTTGTTACTTGCCATTATAGCCAGCGGCCGTGCCGCAGCCACGCAACCTGATAGGCAACTGGAGTGGATAGCCATCACAGGGATATTCATATTGTTAGGCTGGCTCTCGTTTATGGTACGCCAGCACTACGGCCTCATTAACCAGAACCGTACTGTTCGGCTCGAAATGAGGTTCCGGTACTTCGTGCTCACTGGCCAACGCCTTGACCTGCTTGAAGACAAACTTTCCTTCGGCCAGATTGCAGCGCTTCGCTTCGCCTCTGATGCGGAGTTGCCAGCACTGGTGCAGCGTGCACTAAAGGAAAACCTTACCTCAACGGACATTAAAAAAGCCATCAAAAACTGGCTTGCTGACGATATGCGCGTGTGACCTCTAATGTTCAATACCATAGTTCCGGCACAACAACGCACACAAAAAATCCCCGTTTATAAGAGGCCAGCAAGCGGCGCTAATAAACGGGGATCACTATTTTAAAGCCATTGTAATCAGTAGCGACTATTTAAAATCGCCGGCTTTTACGTAGGTCATCTTGTCTTTAGAGATGTACTTTCTCATTGCATTGTTCACATCAGCAACAGTAAGTTTCTGTAGTTTCTCATCTATGTTCTTGCTCCATTCCATGGTCCTGTTCAGGAACAAATTCCGGGAGAGTGCGTTGCAAAGCTGCGCATCATCACTCCTTGATGCTTCCCTGTATTGCAGGAAGCCAGATTTAGCTTGTTTCAACTCATCTTCTGTAAAGCCATCTTTCAGCATTTTGTCCAGTTCCTCATTCCAGGCTGCTTCCAGTTTGGCTTTGTTCTCAGGGTTGTAAATTGCATACGATGCGAAAAGACCCTCTTCATCCATAGATTTGATATCGAGGTAAGAACCAACACCGTAGCTTATACCTTCTTTCTGCCTGATGCGGGCAGCAAGTCTTGAATTAAGGAAGCCACCACCGAAGATGAAGTTACCCATTTCGAGTGCTGCATAGTCAGGATTATCATCCCTCATTTTGAACTCCATGCCGTTCACCATCATCGCATTTTTCTTATCAGGTGTCTTGAATTCTTTATTCTGAGGAGCCGCATTTTCGCACTTAACAGGTATGTGTACAAATGACTCCGGCGAGCTCCAGTTGCCGAGCATTTTGTTCAGGCTGCCTTTTACATCATCATTGCTGAATTCACCCACGAAGCTTGCAGTAGCATTGGCGCTGTTGTAGAAAGCCTTGTAGAAATTCTTAACATCATCAAGAGTAGCGGCTTTTATCGCTTCTTCCTCTTCATCCACGGTCATGGTATAGTCGATATTGCCTTTAGGTTTTGGCTGTACTATCCTGGTAAACTCTCTGAAAGCAATACTCTGTGGCTCAGAGCGCTCTTGCTCCAGTCCGCTAATATTTTCGGTTTTCAATGTCTTGAATTCGTCGGCATTAAAAGATGGCTCACGTAAAAGTTCAGTTACCAAATCAAGGGCAGCTGAAAGATTTTGCTTAGTTGATTTTATCATCACGACAACTTGCTGGCCAGCACCGTATATATAAACCGAGGATGACAATTTATCCAATG
>CAILMA010000221.1 GCA_903835145.1 uncultured Bacteroidota bacterium | reverse complement strand
CGCAGGCATCATTCAACAGGTAGCGGGTCGAAAAATTATCAGAACCATCTACAATAATATCATAGTCACGCATCATTTCAAGCACATTGCTGGTCTCTATGAAAACGGGATAGATCCTGATGTTAACATTTGGGTTAAGCGCCGTCAATTTCCTTTCAGCTACGACTGCTTTTTGCTGGCCAATCTCTTGCTCCGTGTATAACACCTGCCGCTGAAGATTAGACACATCGACTACATCCCCATCTGCAATACCGATCTCCCCCACCCCTGCCGCAACAAGATATTGCAGCACCGGGCACCCCAGTCCACCGGCTCCGATTACGAGCACCTTTGCAGCCTTCAATTTTTCCTGGCCTATAATGCCCACTTCAGGCAAGATGATCTGTTTGCTGTAACGTGATTTTTCTTCCTGCGATAACATGTAATGACTCTTGTTTAATTAAAACCACTGATAAAACCGTTAGAACTAATGTGCAAATATCCAACCTTTATCCTCTAAAACCTTTTTGCACTTTGGACAAAATTCGTACTCCTCAGCCGTTGTATTGTGACCTTCGGCATCGCGCATAAAACAAGTTTTATTTTCACAATGCGGAAGACCTTGTGTATGCCCAATTTCATGAACACATACCTTAAAAAGTTGGTCGTGCAAATTCCTCTTGCTTAATCGATAAGTAGAAACAACGCACGACTTACCCGGTTCGAATCCTAAGCCCATTACTCCCCAATCCCTAATATCGCCTCTCGATGTGCTGATATCATTCCCCGTTATGCCCACTGTAACTGAATTCTTGTCTGTCTGACCAGACAGCCAATCGATGATACTGTCTGCTCTGTAACGGTTCCTGGGTGGGTAATAACTATTAGCGGGCAACTTAATAGGGGGCAACAGCATCGTGTTTGGATAGAATTGTTTCACTTCTTGCAGCAATTGCCTTGAAACCTGTGCTGGTATATCTTCAAAAGGCTGGATTCGGATCGTTATTGGCTGTTTTTTACCTGCGACCGCCTCCACAATTTTATTAAGATATTTAGGCTGCTTTATAAGAAAAAAGGTTCCTCCAATAAGGACCGCTATGATCGAGATGGCAGCAACTCCTTTTTTCATACTCGTTCATTTAACACGGGAGATTTACACTTTTTCAGTCATTGTAAACTGCTCCCAATCCTTCCACACCGCTTTATACCCATTCCCTTCTATCATTTGCTTCACTTCCGCCACCGACCGACTGTCGTCTATCTCACATTGTTCCAGCGATTCAGGCTCCACAGCATATCCTCCGGGATTAGTTTTAGAGCCCGCGCTCATTGTTGTCGCGCCGAGCTTAATTACATGATTGCGGAATACCTCATTTTCACGTGTGGAAATAGAAAGTTCTATCTCTTCATTAAATATCCGCCATGCGCATATAAGCTGCACCAGCTCTTTATCGCTGATCACCACCTTTGGCTCTATGAGCCCCGTAGCGGGGCGCAAGCGCGGAAAAGAAATGCTATATCGTGTCTGCCAGAATTTCCTTTCCAGGTAACCCACATGCAATGCCGTAAAGAAATTATCTGCACGCCAGTCCTCAAGCCCTATGAGCACTCCAAGGCCTATTTTATGAATTCCTGCCCCACCCAGCCTGTCAGGTGTAGCCAGCCGGTAATCAAAATTCGACTTCTTGCCTTTAGGGTGATACGTTTTGTAATTGTCTTTGTGATACGTCTCCTGGTACACCAACACTGCATACAGGCCTTCAGCCGCGAGTATCTTATACTCCTCTTCATCAAGCGGCTGTACCTCTATCGAGATATTGGCAAAATGCGGCCTCAACAACCTGATAGCATCCCTCAGGTAATCAACGCCCACGGTTTTAGTCGCCTCG
>CAILMA010000220.1 GCA_903835145.1 uncultured Bacteroidota bacterium | reverse complement strand
TCATTAAAAAATTCGTAAAATCAAGCTTTAGTTCTGGCAACGGGCTGGGCGGATTTATCGTCAATAAAATCGTGCGCAATCACAATGCAACACTGGATATTCTAAGACAAAATGAGGTGACGATACCCGGAATGAATGTACAGTTCAATATAAATTTCCCTATAGAATGAGTAAAGAAAAAGAAAGAAAACCGATTAAAGCCCTCATTATTGATGACTCTACCGACTATACGCGAGAGCTCACACTAAAGGCAGCCGGCAGGCAAATTATCTTGCGAAGTAGCACCAACTGGCAGCAGGGGTTTGACCTGATAAAGGCCGATAAGCAGCTGCAGTTTGTTATTCTTGATGCCCGGTGCTACATCACTGAAACACAAGAAACCGGGACGGAATCCGAACGCTTTTTAGTAAAAGCAATCAGAGAGCTTGAGGCCTGGATGAGAGAAAACAACAAATACATTCCCTTTTGCATTAACACGGGCTACTCTGACCTCAAACACATCTTTGAAGGAGAATACCGCCTTTTTTCAAAAGACGATAATTCCGATACCCTTTTCGAGTACATATGGAACGAATATCATAAATCTTTAAACGGACAATTTTCAATCAATTTCCCTGAGCCGGCCTTGTTTACTGAGCAATTTTTCACTGAAGAAAACAAGGAGAAAATTGCCCTGCTGTTCCAAAACGATCGTTTTATGAAACCCGGAGTGGAAGACAGGAGAAAAAACCTCGCAGATATAAGGGTCATATCTGAGCACTTCTGGGACATACTTGCAGTGGAGTACCTCAACGAAGATTTGAAAAAATTCAAAGACGAACCGTCAAAACGGACAGGGCTTTATATTTATAAGATAAACAATGGTGATGAGAAGAAGATTCCGGAATTTATCTACTATTGGTCGCGCACACTTTTCGACCTCAGCAGCGAATACGCGATGCACAATTCCATTGGCGACCAAACCCTCGAGCAATTCCCTACCAAGTACCTGATAACCAGCCTTAGCTATGGGTTGCTTAACGCATTGGTATGGGGGCTCAAAATTATTTACTCAAAGAAGCCGCAGTACAGAGTAGTACCGGAACACAATTGATTTTGAGGGACCATGTAATACATCGCCATCCATATTTGCGCCCGTTGTAATTTGAGTTTGAAATCTACTTTTTCTATTCCCAAACTTGTTTCCTAATTTCACCGAATCAAAACAGGTATCAGAATCATGCTAATGCACGAGGTTAAAACTCAGGTAGATCAACAACAATTTTTACAGGTTGCCATCGACATTTATAAAAATGACACCAACTGGATAAGACCACTTGATAAGGATATTGATGAAGTTTTTAACCCAGAGAAAAATAAATTCTTCAAAAGAGGTGAATGTACCCGATGGATACTCAAAGACGATACCGGGAAAAATATTGGCCGAATTGCAGCGTTTGTAAACAGGCAATATAAAATGGAGCAGCCTACTGGCGGCATAGGCTTTTTCGAATGTATTGACAATCAGGAGGCTGCCAACTTCATGTTCGATTTTTGCCGGCAATGGCTGCAAACCCGCGGCATGGAAGCCATGGATGGACCGATAAATTTCGGCGAGCGCGAGCGTTGGTGGGGTCTTGTTGTAGATGGCTTTTACAGCCCGCTTTATGGTATGAACTACAACCCAACTTACTACCAGGCACTATTCGAGAATTATGGTTTTAAAACCTATTTCAATCAGATTTGTTTCGCTATGAGCGTAGACCATAAGCTCGAAGACAAATTTTATACGCGTCACGCAGCAATAGCTGCCGACCCAAACTACAGGGCCGTTACCATCAAAAAAAATCAGATCGAAAAATTCGCCAAGGACTTTACCTACGTTTATAACAAAGCATGGGCAGGCCATGGCGGCGGCAAGAGCCTCGAAGAAAAGCAGGTACTAAAAATGTTTGCGACCATGAAACCTGTTATGGATGAGCACATCAGCTGGTTTGCTTACTATAAAGACGAACCCATAGCTATCTGGATTAACCTGCCAGACCTTAACCAGTATTTCAAACACATGAATGGCAAGTTCGGCATTTTCGAAAAACTAAAATTTGTGCTGCTACAGAAATTTGGAAAGTGTAGCCGTTTTGTCGGTGTGGTGTTCGGTATTATCCCTGAGTTTCAGGGTAAGGGGGTTGATGCATACATCATCGTTGAAGGTGCTAAAGTTATTCAGCCAATGGCTAAGTATCAGGATTATGAAATGCAGTGGATAGGCGATTTCAACCCCAAAATGGTGAACATAGCCGAAAGCCTTGGCACCCATCGTAGCCGCACCCTGCGGACCTACCGGTATTTATTTAACAGGAATCTTGAGTTCAAAAGACACCCGATACTTGGCGTAAAGAAAGAAACAGAAGCTGATTTGAATTAGTAGGAGGAATAAAAAATCCTTATTCTTTAACTATTTTGAATACCTGGTGGTTCTTTGCGCCTGTCGCCTTTAGTATGTATATGCCTGCTGGCAGATAGCTGGCATCTATTTCGCGTGCGGGATTCTGACCACTGAAAAAATCAACTGCAAAGTGCATGGCCTCCCGGCCTGTAACATCAAACATCCTGAAATCGATGGACTGTGTTTCAGGAACAGAAACATTCAACACCAAGTTAGAATGAAATGGATTGGGCATTGTGATGTGAAATGGATAAATAGGTGCAGTAGAATCTGTAACGTGCACTGCTGACATTGCACAGCTAAAATCGGGCACCCCGTAACCAATTTGATTGCCCGGAGTTGCGTAATGATTAGCACATTCTGTTATTGCCTTTCTCAGTCTCCATGGGGTTGCTGTTGGCGCTGCTTCCCAAAGACAGGCTGCCCACCCTGCTACTTGTGGCGTCGAAAAAGAAGTGCCATCCTCACCTCCGAGGCCATTTTGATAAAACACAGCTGCACCCTGCCCCATGGCACAAACGTCAGGTTTAATTTGCCCCGCAGCATTGGGGCCATATCCACTGGTACTTGCATTAACCCCCGTAACATACACAGAACCAATGGTTAATGCACTATCGGCGTCTCCGGGTGTCAGTACATTATTCCACGAGTCGCCACCTTCATTACCGGCAGTCATAACTACGAGTATGCCCTTACTGGTCGCGATATTAACAGCACGCGCAGCGGGCGTAGACTTACCATCGAGGTCGGTATGGTAAACATAATTGTAAGCGGAAATGTCGAAGGTATTGTAGCCCAGGGAAGAACTCACGATGTCTGCACCAATACTATCAGCTCGTTCTATGCCACAAACCATGTTGAGTACTTCAATTGGTTGCTCTGAATTACCATCCTCCGTCACAAACAGGGCATAAGATGCTTTGGGTGCTGTACCCACAAAAGTACCCGGAATATACCCGGCCATTGTTGAAAGTACGGACATGCCATGTGAATCCCAGCCAAATACATAGGTGGTATCGTAGGTAAAGTTATGCATATCTACCACCCTGCCCTGAGCCCATAAACTGTCAAATCCGGCATTAGTATTGGCATATAAAAAACCTGCATCTAATACCGCTATAAGCTTTCCAGCTCCCTGATAACCGGCGTCAGCCAACGAGTTTCCTTTTACCAATAGCGTCTGTAGCCAGGTATTGCCGTAGTAGGTTGCATCAAGGGCCGTTGCGCGTGAACCATCGAGCGCGGAAATTGAAGTACTTGTATTGTTAGTTTTGGTATTATCTGATCGATGAAGGTAAGTGGTGTAATTGGCGACCAGGCGGTACCCAGTCACAAAAGCCTTTCCATCGAGCTGATGTATCTGGCTGGAATCAGAAAGTAAAACAACACAGAAATTGAGCCAGCGCGATATTTCATGTAGTTTACCTCCTGTAAGGTGAAGTATACTGTCAATATAAACCCGGTTCACCGGCAGGTCTGTGCTATCAATCCGAATACCCTGCGCCTCTCTCCGGGCAAGGGAACGGGGGGAAAGAAAAGAAGCGGAGTCATTTAATGACACCGCCCCTTGTTTATCTTTAAAACTAACTTGAAATGCGTATTGAACTGCCTGCGCTTCTGCCTTAACCAACAACAAAAATATAGTAAGTAGCAAAAAACGGCTTTTCATGTAGTGGCATATTAATTATGGTCGGAAGCACGCATAATCACCGTAACGCCGGCTACACACTTTTTATTGTATGCAGTATAATTCCAATGAGTAAATTCTTTGTAAATCATACCAACATTAAATGCATATATTTCTTTTGCATAAATACGATAAGCAGATACTGCTGTATCAATTGCAGGATAGTTTACTGACTCGTTATCTTCAAGCACAGTAACTGTGTTATCATAATTCTGAATTCCGTTGTTATAAGACTTTGCGAGATTCTGATAAGTATAGTTCCAGTTTTTATAAAACGCAAAATCCTGATCTGTTGTATTTACGAACTGGTTACCCGGCCAGCTTTGACCTTCAACAATCGGGAACACCATTTTCTCAAACTGTGTGCCGTCCTGTGAGTAAAGGATATTGCTGGTAGGCACGCCTGCTGGCGGAGGCAGCACAAGCGGGTCAATAACGCCCTGTGTAAGGAGTATTGTTCTTACCGGAGACCATGGAGATGCTTCGTCAATACGACTGAAAACATCCATTATATAAGAAAGCCTGTTTTGGCTGTCCCTGAATGTATCGTCAATCGCATACTTAAGCCATGTCCGTGTTTCCAGCTGATGGCAACCAGTATCACCTAAATAAACAATGGAATCAACTGCATAAGTAATGTACTTACCGAGGGTTATCGGGAAATAATTTACTGTCGGGTCACCAGAGGCAACACGGGTTTTTCTGCAGGAAAATAGAGTTGTGAAGCAGATGGCAACTGCTAAAATAATGGGTAAAAGCTTTTTAGACATAATTCCAGTCTTCTTAATTGAGCGTAAATTTAGTGAAAGAAACGAAAATAAGAATTATTATGCAAAAAGTCTAAGATATTCTTTTAAAGTCCATTTATTCTCCGCCCGAAAGGTTACAGTCAAAAGCAACAAAAAAATACATTTTACTGTATAATACCACCCGCTATTACATCATCTCCTTCATAAAATACGGCAGACTGACCTGGCGCTATACTGGTAACCGAATGGTCAAAAACGACTTTTACACCATCAGCATATGGCACTATAGTGCTTTCGGCACCCGGGCTCTTGTATCTGATTTTAGTTACAGCATGCATCTCAGCCGGGAAGCTTTCATATTTCACCATGTTCAGCCCCTTTACAAACATTTCGTTGCCCTGAAGCTCATCGGCCTCACCCAGCACCACGGTGTTGGTTTCTGGTATTATTTTGGTCACAAACATCGGTTTGCCAAATGCCATATCCAACCCTTTGCGCTGACCAATGGTGTAAAAAGGATAGCCTTTATGCTTGCCTATAATTTTTCCATCACTTGTGGTGAAGTTGCCGCCGTTTACTCTGTCTTCCAGCCCTTCCACGTTCCTTTTCAGGAACCCCCGGTAATCGTTATCGGGCACAAAACAAATTTCAAAACTCTCGGCCTTCTTACTTAGTTCTTTGTACCCCATATCCCACGCAAGCTGCCGCACTTCGGTTTTCAGCATATCGCCGAGGGGGTATATACTGCGGGAGAGGCACTCCTGCCCCAGCCCCCAAAGCACATAACTTTGGTCCTTCGTAAGATCATGCGCTTTGGATAGGATGAATCTGCTGTTTTCTTCCCGCACCTTTACGTAGTGCCCCGTAGCTATAAACTCGCAGCCAAGCGCATTGGCCCGCTTCAGCAAGGCCGACCATTTTATATGAGTATTGCACAGCACACAAGGATTAGGCGTGCGGCCGGCAACATATTCTTCAATAAAATTATTGATCACAAAATCTCCGAATTCTTCCCTTATATCAAGCACGTAATGCGGAAATCCATGTTCCACAGCAGCCATGCGCGCATCATTAAACGAATCAAGATTGCAGCAACCTGTCTCTTTTTTACCACCGCCACTTGAGGCGTAGTCCCAGGTTTTCATGGTTATACCCACTACTTCATATCCCTGGTCGTGGAGCATTAGCGCGCTTACGGTACTATCAATACCGCCACTCATAGCTACCAATACTTTACCATTTCTACTCATATTGCTGCAAAGATAGGCATGTATTACCAACCGGACGCCGGAGCGTTATTGAAACTGTAACCGGAACTATACTATTTACTTATAGCCATTCGGCTGCTGCAACCGGGCCAAAACAAACATTAAATTCAATATTAACATGAAAAACAAGCACTAACGCATAAGGTATTTTTTCTTCTTATTTAGCCAGCCAGCATCCTCTTTTTTTGTAGTCCAGAATACTATGAGGTCTGCATTGTCTTTCGCGAGTGTGTAGCATATTTTTTTATTGGCCTCGCCGGAGTAAGGTGTAAAGTACCATAAACCATTGTTCCCGTCCGCATTATGTATAAATGGTGTCTTAAATACCACCACATCGGCTTCCTTTTGGTAGGAGGTCACATATACTTTTACATTGGCATCTTTTGGGAAATCTGTTTTGTAAACTACCTGCGCTTCTAACTTTGAAGAAAAAGATGCAAATGGCAGACAAAAACAGGCAATCTTCAGGTACTTTTGAATTGACATGAGAATAATGTTTTTTTGCGGTTTCAAATCCGGCTGTTAAAATAGTGAGTATGCATGATATTAAGAAATACGCCGTAATAGTAGCCGGTGGTAAGGGCACCAGAATGGGCAATGCAATGCCCAAACAATTCCTGAACCTCAACGGCAAACCAGTACTTTCCTATGCAATTGCAGCCTTCACAGCCGCTGTACCCGATATCCAAATTATACTGGTGTTACCGCCCGATATGCTTAGTTATGCGCAAATGGTGCTCCGTGCCTTGCCGGAACCAGTGGAACTAACCCTGATTGCCGGAGGTGAAACCCGGTTCCATAGTGTGCAAAATGGCCTAAACGCGATAGACGAAGCCGGCATTGTATTTATACATGATGGCGCAAGACCCTTGCTTTCAGCAGAGCTCATCATAAGATGCTTCAATGCAGCGATCGAACAAGGCAGCGCAATCCCGGCAATTGCAGTGGCTGAAAGCCTACGGCAATTAAACGGCGAAAATTCAGCCCCAGTCAACAGAGATAACATAAGGATTATACAAACCCCACAAACGTTCCATACCAACATCATCTTGCCGGCTTTTAAACAAGCCTTCCAACCCGGCTTTACAGACGAAGCAACGGTAGTTGAGTCATTCGGCAGCAAAGTTTACCTCGTAGAAGGAGACCGTAAAAACCTCAAACTCACTACACCTGAGGACATGATTATTGCCGAAGCTTTTTTGAATGAAAGTGCCTTAAGTTGTTAATTATCAACTATATAACGTATCCCACCGCCTAAGCACGCCTTTTGTGCACTTAGCCTATGAGATAATTTTGTACCTGACCCCATCTATGGTGCAGGAAGTCTTTGATATTTTTATAGAGTGTGAATGCAATCGTTGCAATATCTCATTGAGCTATTCGAAAGGATTAACTCCATGCATTTTGCAGGTGCCGAGCAGGCGGTAAAAATTGTTTCATCTTTTTTTGATCACTACAAAAACTTAAAATAAAATTTCCATAGCGACGTAGTTTGGCGTACATGGCATTTACTTTTGACAAAGTAGATACAGAAAAGTAACCCTATTGGGTTTAAAGTGTAAATAGTAATTTTATAAAATAAAAAACCCGAAGCATGAACCAATCTTTTACTGCTATTGATTTTGAAACAGCGCATGGGAAACGTTGGAGCATTTGCGCCGTTGGTTTAGTGCGTGTGGAGGACGGGACAATTAAAGAAAAATTATCTCTCATGGTGCGGCCGCCGGATAATATTTATTCAAGGTACAATATTGATATACATGGCATTACTCCCCGAAAGACTGCGAATGCGCCAACTTTTGCGGGTGTTTGGCCACAAATAGAACCGTTTATAACTAATCAGAATGTTGTGGCGCATAGTGGCTTTAAATTCGATTTTAATGTGCTAAAACAAACATTGGAATATTACGAAATAGTAGAGCCGAAATATACAAAACATTGTACCTGCAAAATTTATGGTAAAGATCTGGCTACATTGTGCAGGGAGCATAGAATACCCCTTAACCACCACGAAGCCCTTAGCGATGCGTTGGCGTGTGCGGAGTTGTTTAATCGGCATTTAGCAACAAAATAATTCAACATTTTTTATGGAAACACCTGAGTTTAATTCGATGATAAAGGTATTTGGCATAGG
>CAILMA010000219.1 GCA_903835145.1 uncultured Bacteroidota bacterium | reverse complement strand
TGCCCTCAGAAACCCTTTGGCGGGGCGGAAGACCTCACATGGTCGCCGGATAGCAAGGGGCTCGTATACGTTTGCAAAAAGAAATTCGGTAAAGAATATGCCATAAGTACAAATACGGATCTCTATTATTATAATGTAGCTCAGGACAAAACCGAAGACTGGACCACCGGAATGAACGGCTATGATATGGCTCCTGCTTTCAGTAAAGACGGCAAGCGCATAGCGTGGCTGAGCATGGCACATGATGGCTATGAAGCGGACAAAAACGACATTGTTGTAATGGATGTAGAGCGCAAGCGCAAAATAAACATTACAGCAAAATGGAACGGCACAGTGGGTGGCTTTATTTGGAGCAATACCGACAACAAAATCTATTTCAATGCACCTTTCGAGGGCACGGAGCAGCTGTTTGATGTAGATGTTCCTGAAAAAGAGAACGACAAATCAGACGTAAACATAATCACCAAGGGCAAATTTGATGTGAATGGCATAGTTGGCCAGTCAGGCAGTGAGATTATAGTAACCCGTTGCGATATGAACCACGCTACAGAGATTTATGCTGTAAAGCCAAAATACGGCGACATGCTACAGCTAACGCATGAAAATGACAAGTTCTACCGCAATATATTAATGAGTAAAACCGAGCTGCGCCAAGTAACAACTATTGACAATGCTTCAATGGGTGTTTGGGTCATTTACCCGCCTGATTTTGACCCTTCTAAGAAATACCCTACCCTGCTTTATTGTCAAGGAGGTCCGCAGTCGGCACTTTCACAGTTTTATAGCTTCCGCTGGAATTTTCAGCTTATGGCAGCTCAGGGCTACATAGTTGTGGCTCCAAACCGCCGCGGTATGCCGGGCTGGGGTGTAAAGTGGAATGAAGAAATAAGCAAGGACTGGGGCGGCCTGCCTATGCAAGACTACCTTTCTGCGATTGACGATGTGTCTAAAGAGCCGTATGTTGATAAAAGCCGTCTTGGCTGCGTAGGTGCCAGTTACGGCGGCTACAGCGTTTATATGCTGGCGGGTATGCACAACAATCGCTTCAAAACCTTCATAGCGCATGATGGCCTTTTCGACCTCAAAAGCTGGTACGGAACCACGGAAGAAATTTGGTTTGCAAACTGGGATATTGGTGGTGCCTACTGGAAAAACCCAACACCAGCAGGATACGAAAAATACAACCCAAGCAACTTTGTTGAAAAATGGAACACCCCTATTATGATAGTGCAGGGCGGCACCGATTTCAGGGTACCAATTGAGCAGGGTCTTGAGGCGTTTCAGGCAGCACGACTGAGGAACATTAAATCAAAACTATTGTACCTGCCCAATGAAAACCACTGGGTAATACATCCTCAGAACGCTATTACCTGGCAAAGGGAGTTTTTCAAATGGCTGGATGAAACGCTAAAGTAAATGGCAGGCTGTTTTTTACGATTCAGAGTCAGCGCCACAAGCTGTCTCCATTTAATATCCCTTCAAACCAGATTCAAACTTTAGAATTCAGACAATGAGTGAAATAGTCGACACCTGGAACATACACGACCGGATAAACCGGCACCTGCTCGATGCCATTGACGAATCATGGCTTGGCGATACTGCGGGCGCCAAGGGACGCAACGTGTTTGATCAGTTTGCTCACATCCACAACGTGAGGCTTATGTGGCTAAAAGCAGCGGCGGCTGACCTGCTGGAAGGAACAATAAAGATTGAAAAAGACATGGTGCCAACTAAAGCATTGCTAAACGCGTCACTCATACAAAGCGGTGAGGCCATAGCAAAGCTGCTGGAGCGAGGTGCAACTGAGGGCAAAATAAAAGGGTTTAAACCCCACCCCACGGCCTTCCTTGGATACCTGATTTCGCATGAAAGCCACCACCGCGGGCAAATAACAATTGCGCTGAAACAAAGCGGACACAAAGTGGACCAAAAAGTACTTTATGGGCTGTGGGAATGGGGAAGCCGATAAGAAAACAACCTTATTTTCTATTCCACGGCAATAAATAGTAATACAATAAAGGCATTTTAACGGTTGCTTTTTGAAAGCTGCTGTATTACTTTTCGTTAACAATATAAGTTTCTATATACGGTAATAGAAACGAAAGTTTTTATAATTTCGCAAAAATTTAAAACATAGTGCAAACTCCCTTCAATAAAGAGACTTATCTGTATTGGTATGAAATGATGCTGCTTTTGCGCCGCTTTGAAGAAAAAGCCGGGCAGCTATATGGTATGCAGAAAATACGTGGTTTTTGCCATTTATATATTGGTCAGGAAGCCATTGCTGCCGGCATGATGTCTGCAATTCGTCCTGATGACAACCTGATAACAGCTTACCGTGATCACGCACTGGCGATAGCCAAGGGCATGACGCCCAATGAATGTATGGCAGAACTGTATGGTAAGGCCACAGGATGCACCAAGGGAAAGGGCGGAAGCATGCACTTTTTCTCTAAAGAAAAACGCTTTTTCGGTGGTCATGGTATTGTTGGTGCCCAGATAGGTCTTGGCGCAGGCATTGCATTCGCTGAGCAATATCACGGTACCGACCGGGCTACTATCTGCCTTTTTGGCGATGGGGCTGCAAGGCAGGGAATGCTACATGAGGCATTTAACATGGCTGTTTTATGGCAGTTGCCGGTTGTTTTCATTTGCGAAAACAACCATTATGCCATGGGTACATCTGTAGAGCGCACATCAAAAGTGCTTGACATCTACCGCATGGCCGATGCTTATGATATGCCTGGTGACAGCGTGGATGGCATGAGTTGCGAAGAAGTGCACAAAGGCATAGACCGCGCGGTGCGCAGAGCCCGCGAGGGCGGAGGACCAACCTTTCTGGAAGTGAAGACGTATCGCTACCGTGGCCACTCCATGAGTGACCCTGCTAAGTACCGTACCAAGGAAGAACTGGAAGAATATAAAGATAAAGACCCTATTAATCAGGTACTCAATACCCTCCTTACTAACCAGTGGGCTACGCAGCAAGACATTGATGCTATTGCCGAAAAAGTGAAGGCAGAGGTGGATGCATGCGTTCAGTTTGCTGAAGAAAGCCCTTACCCGGCTGATGATGAGCTATATAAAGATATCTATACTGACCCTGACTATCCATTCATAGTGGACTAAAGTTGCTCTTATTTGTCTTGTCGGGCAATCGCTTTAGTCTATAGACTAACAAGTTATTCCCAAAAAAAGCAAAAATTAGAGGAAGTTTAAATAAGCTTTGGGTAAATGACAAATAGAATTATCTTTGCAGGTTCAGCAACTATTCATAATCTAAAAGACACGATAAATATTTTCAAATAAATCATGGCAAATTCAGCAAGAACACAACCCGGCACAGAGCTGCCTGAACAACTGGAACCGGAAACTAACCCACTTGACAGCTTAACATTAACTTACGAAAAACATAAAAAAACGCTTACCACTATTACCACAGCCCTGGCAGTAGTAATAGTAGGATATGTAGGATACCAGAACTGGTACAAAAAGCCTAACGAAGAAAAAGCTACAGCTGCAATGGCAATGCCACAGTTGTATTTTCAGGCTGACTCCATGAATCTCGCCCTTAACGGTGATGGCAAGAACCTTGGTTTTGCGAAAATTGAAAAGAAGTATGACGGCACGCCCGCAGCTAACCTCGCACATTATTATTCAGGTATCTGCTACCTCAAAACCGGAGATTTTAAAAAGGCAATCACTTCTTTGAAAGATTTTGACGGTAAGGGTACTATTCTCGCCTATCAGGCTTGGGGTGCACTTGGCGAAGCTTATATGGAGTCAGGTGATAAAGCCAAGGCAATAGAAAGCTTTAAGAAAGCCACCGAAAACAAAGAAGATGGTTTAATCACGCCTATGTACCTATACCAGCTTGCACTGGCATATGAGGCAAACGGACAAGCTAATGAAGCCAAGGAAGCCTTTAAAAGGATTCGTGACGAATACCCGCGCAGCATTCATGCAAGGGATATGGATAAAGAACTTGCAAAATTGGGCATGATTGATTAATCACGCAACGCTAATTATAATATTTAAAAATAAATCCCGCCTCGAGCGGGATTTATTTGTTTTAATGTAGTCCATATTTTTCTAACGTGCTATTTTGAGAACCGGAACCTAAGCCATACCTTGGTAAAACCAATAGCCTCAACATGAATGAAAATACCTCTATACCCGCCGGTGGCAACCACCTGCGGCAACTCGACTCAGCGCGAGGCATCGCTGCGCTAATGGTGTTTGGCATGCACTTTTTCGAAAAGAAATACTTTGGCACTCCCACTAATACCTATTTGACCATCCTTTGTAACGGGCGCGATGCCGTTTCTTTTTTCTTTGTGTTGAGTGGGTTTGTGCTGTCTTACAAATACATTATTTTAAAAAAACCACTGGATCTGAATAAATTCTTCGTCAGTCGCTTTTTTAGATTGTGGCCTGCTTTTTTTGTAACCGTAGTCATTTACTGCCTTTATATTTTCGGTGCGCGACACGCGCTTACACCCGCGAAACTTGTAGACATTTTCATTTTGAATAAAGAACATTTTTGGGAAGAGGCTATGCTGCTCAGGTTTCACAACGATTACTACGGTGCAGGATGGACACTTACTATTGAAATGGTTGGTTCACTTTTGCTGCCATTTTTTATTTTGATTGCAACGAAAAATAAAAAACTAATAACCTATTTGATATTTGTGTTTATCATAGGCTCGGGTTCTAATTTTTACTATTCAGCCCATTTCTTGCTCGGTCTCCTTGTTTGTTGCAACTACCCAAATATTAACCGGGAGTATTTCAGGCGGCAAAAGTGGTTCCGGTTCCGGTACTTTATATTGTTGGGTGCCCTATTGCTATTCCCACTTCGGGAAATCGAAATTCTTTCCCCGCTCGGATCTACCCTCACGTATTTAATGGAATATATCGGCATCGATAATTTTTTGCTTTCCGGTGTCGCATCGGCAGTTTTTCTTGTGGTTATTTTATACAGTAAGCCAGTGAAAAAGATACTGGAAACAAGGGTTTTAGTATTTATTGGAAAGATTTCTTTTGGTATATACCTCTCCCATCTACTTGCTTTATATATTACTTATAACGACTTACCCAAAATAATTCCCTCAAACAACGTACACGTGATTGTAGCAACTATGATTTCGACCTATTTTGTTTTGACCTTTGTTTTTGCCATGCTTATTCATTACCTCGTTGAGCTGCCCGCTATCCGATTTGGGAAGAAAATCACAAATAGAATGAAAACTTCAACTGTAATCGTAAACGGTTAGTGCATTGCCGTGCCAGTCCACTACCTATAGCAAGCAAAACAAATTACTTTTTCCGGTGCAATAACGCGCAATCACCGGCACCTACCAGCAATGTATCGAGCTCGTAACCAGAAGGCACTTTATTCGATTCTTCTTTCCAAACATAGTAAAAGTCTAAGGTAGAATCAACTGACTTTTCGCCATCAAATGTCTGAGGCACATCGAAGTCTTGCTTAAAATAGTGATTCACATCGTAGCTGATCGTCTGCACAAAGAGACCATTTACACTAATCTTTATCTTGCCTGGTTTGCCGCTGTGTTCTGACGCCATTTTACGCAATGCTATTATGTCGGCAGAATTGAACCACCACAAAAAAGCGTACCGAAAATTAATGTTTGACCAAAAATTAAACGACGTAATTGCAAGCACAACAACCATTGCTGCAATCCCCATCCTGAACTTCACCTCCCGAAGGTAGTAACATATATAAATGGGCTGGAAAGCATAAAGAATAGTAAAATAAACAGCAGCGCGGCTAATCAGGTAGTTTATCTTGAACAGCCTGAACTCTATAACCAGTAACAAACAGGGCAGAACAAGCAACAGGTAAAACAAAATGCCATTCCGTGTCTCTGCGCTGCACCTTTTCCCAGCTCTGATGTCGCGCAAGAAGCACAAAATCCAAAAGCCCCCGCAAAGGAACAAACTTCCGAATACAATGTTGGTGATGAGCTTTGTTCGCTCAATCGCACCACCATTGTATAGGGTGCAAGCCACCAGTGAGTTAATGGTATCGGCTTTGAAGCCCGTTTGCCCTAAAAAGCCCATTTCACCGCCTTTCTTTATGATTATCAGCGGTTTAACTATAAGTGCAGCCATGATGCCCGAAACAACGATTAAGGCCACCAATTGCGAAACTACCCACTTTGCTGTTAATCTTTCACGAGTGTTGAACAAGTTGTGTACCGCTATTACGCCAATTAAAGCCACGTAATAGCTCAAAAAACCAAAATTGCTGTACACTGCAAGCAAGCCGGCAAACAACGAAAAAACAAGCTGCCTTATCTGGGTTGTAGAAAAAAAATCAAACGCATAATAAATACTCATGAGTAAAAACGCCATGCCGAGGCCATACCCCCTGCTCAAACCCCAGAAATCAAAGACGAATGGACTAAAAGTATTGAGCACAATAAAACCAAGCACCACCCAAAGTGGATCCTGAAACAACTTGCTGAACAATTTATAGCTAAAAAACAAAAAAACAAGTTGAGCCAATAAACTATCAAAACGAAGGAAGAAAATATTGTCTCCAAAATTTTCTACGAAAAACTTGCGCAGTAGTGAATTGAGGATGTGGTTATTGGCACTGGGGTAGCTTTTGTACATGGTAAATAAATAACCCTCCGACGGCACATAACCGGTTTCGTCAATCGTTATCGGAACCTTGAATATGCGCAGGATATTGATAATGACCAAAACAACGGAAATAGGAATTATAGCACATAGCTTGGTTATTTTATTTGAAAGCGTCATATTCCCAGTGTTGTCTGCTCAAATATAGTGCAACATAGCCAACGCTCAAATTAAGGAATGCCATCCCGGATTTCCAGCCTCACTATTGAAGATTATAAATAACATTTGGAAAACCGCTTCGTTCGCCGAACATCCCGGAATCGAAGCGATTGGGTGTTAAAGTTATTAACATTGTGTCGTCAGGGCATGTATTATTTCTATTCGCCGAATCACAAAAAACCACTACTTTTGCCCCCAGTATTCAATTTATATTTTACAATTAATTAATGTTGCAACAGGAATCTGTTAAAGCAAGATGGCACCTACTGGCTCTTGGACGCGCCAAAGATTATAATCAGCTATTGAAACCCAACCTGAGTGGAATGGTTGTTTTCAGCAGTGTAATTGGATATCTTATGGCTCCTGAAATCAATTTCCATTGGCTGGACATGATTTTATGGCAAAAAATAATCACCCTTTTTATCGGGGGTATGCTGGTTACTGGCGGCGCCAATACTATTAATCAAATCCTGGAACGGGAAAGTGACAAGCTAATGTCGCGCACAAAATCGCGCCCAATGCCTGATGGCCGTATGGAGCAGCTTGAAGCTTGGATTTTTGCCTGCGTCACAGGTATATCGGGAGCCGTTTTACTTAGCATCTACTTTAATATTGCGGCAGGTCTCCTGAGTTTTTTCTCGCTGTTACTATATGCATTTGCCTATACACCCATGAAGAAAATTCACCCGGTTGCAGTGCTTATAGGCGCTATTCCTGGTGCATTACCGCCGCTCATTGGCTGGGTAGCAGCAACCGGCAGCTTCGGGATTGGTGGCTGGGTGCTGTTCCTTTTTCAGTTTTTCTGGCAGTTCCCACACTTCTGGGCCATTGCTTATGTTGCCTTCGAAGATTACAACCGTGCCGGGATCCGCATGCTACCATCACGTGAAAAAGAATCAAAGTTCACGGCGCTCCAATGTATGTTCTACAGCCTTGTACTTATTCCTATTGCTGTGGTACCTCGTATAATAGGGCTTACTGGTAATGTAGGTATGATATTGTGTGTCGCATCCGGCATTATGTATTTTGTTGCGTCTGTCATGTTCTATCAGCAAAACGATCATAAATCTGCCCGCAGGGTTATGTTTGCTTCGTTTATTTATTTACCCGTAATTTTGCTCGCACTTGTTTGCGATAAGTTATAATTTTTTTGACGAAAAGAGGCGTTATGGAAAAAGCATTGGAACAAAAAAGGAGGATTCACCCTCACAAGTTTGCACTTTGGGTGGCTATGGGTAGCATAAGTATGATGTTTGCCGGTCTTACGAGCGGCTATGTTGTGCGGCAGGCTGAAGGAAACTGGAGATATTTTCACCTTCCATCACTGTTTTATGTTTCTACAGTCGTTATCATGTTGAGCAGTCTCACCTTTGTTTTAGGCCTGCGTGCGTTCAAGGCTCGTCAGGTGCCACAGTACCGGATGCTTATTCTTACTACAATTTTTCTTGGCATTTCCTTCGGGGTCCTTCAGTATGCCGGCTTCTATCAACTTTACCATTCTTTGCAACAGGTGGTAATGAACGGACAAAAACTAAATGAATTTCGCACGGTAAGACTCAACGGCAACCCAAGCGGTTCATTTTTGTTTGTGATCGCAGGCCTGCATTTATTACACATTTTAGGCGGTGTTATCGCTTTAATAATCGTTTATTTCCGTTCTTTCAGAACGAATGTTAAGGTGTACGATGCCACCGGATTAGAGATAGTTGGTGGGTATTGGCACTTCGTTGATGCATTGTGGTTATATTTATTTGTTTTCTTTCTGGCAAATCAATAAAATTATTTGCAATTTCGCCCTCAAATTCGCAATTCGAAATATCAAAATCTATGTCAAACGCTACAGCAGCCACAGCACAGGACACTAATGCATGGGGAGGTGGACGGTCACCTTACAACGTTAGTTACGGAAAAATGATGATGTGGTTCTTCCTTTTATCGGATGCCCTTACATTTGGAGCATTGCTCATCTCTTATGGTACAACGCGCTTTTTTAGTGCAGTTTGGCCAGACGCCAACCAGGTATTCAAGTCTTTTCCATTTATGGGAGAGCATGATCTCCCGCTGTTGTTCGTGAGTCTTATGACCTTCATACTTATTATGAGTTCGGTTACAATGGTACTTGCAGTACATGCCGGTCACTATGGCGATAAGAAAAGTGTTGCTCAATGGCTTTTATGGACAATCATTGGTGGTATATGCTTCCTTGGTTGCCAGGCTTGGGAGTGGACACACCTTGCAGGTGAGTGTGGTGGCCTTTGGGGTACTTTTACCGATGTGAATACACCAGTTCATGAGTTTCAGCATTTCTTCAACATGAAGGCACCTGAAGTACAGAACATTTTCAACCCAACTACAGGTCACCCATTGGTGGCTATGCAATCAACGCATAACTTCTTCAACTACTTCTTCACCATCACCGGTTTCCATGGTGGTCACGTTACAAGTGGTGTTATCTTCAACATACTTATGCTGGTTAATACCGTAAACGGCACTTATGAGCGCCGCGGTCATTACGAAATGGTAGAAAAGATTGGTCTTTACTGGCACTTTGTAGATCTTGTTTGGGTATTCGTATTTACATGCTTCTACCTTCTCTAATTCAAAAGATATTTTCGCAACACAAAAAAATCATTCCAATGTCATCACATTCTAACGATAGTGTACAGGCCTTATACGAAGGCGACCAATCAAAGCTTTACTCGGGAGTAATGGCTCATCACAGCGATGTGAACTCTACAGAAAGCAAATCTCAGGTGAAAAAAATCTGGAAAATATTCTGGATTCTGCTCCTGATTACCCTTGTTGAAGTAGCAATGGGTATGTTTATGAGCCATAGTTTGCCAAGGGGGCTCGTTAATTTCTTCTTTCTCGTACTTACGGTAATTAAAGCTGGCTTTATAGTTGCAAACTTTATGCACTTGGGCGATGAACTGAAAAACTTTATGGTGACAGTACTGGTACCACTCGTACTTTTCGTTTGGTTTATCATTGCCTTCCTTGCAGATGGCGGCTTTTGGCTACACATGAATAATAGTTCGGAGTCAAGAGTACAGATTACACAACAAGCCGAAAAATGATGAGTACTAAACAGTCTAATAAAAAATTCTTAATTGCTTTAGCGGTAGCCTTTTTGCTACCGCTTTCTTTATACC
>CAILMA010000218.1 GCA_903835145.1 uncultured Bacteroidota bacterium | reverse complement strand
TCATCATTATCATCATCATTATTATCACGGAGGCTACAGGTAAATTGAACTATCGGGCTGCGGGCGGATTTTTTTGGGTGAGCACAAAAAATATTTATAAATTAGTGGCGTTATTTGAAATTAAAAAACAACTAAATGCTACGCACTTATGTCTATCCTTAAAAAATGCTTTGCCCTGGCAGTTATCACTATTATGTTTGCTTCATGTATGGGTCTGCACCCCGCTTCACACCACAGTAATGTCGGTCGTTACCGGGGCAATGTCCACCACAGCCCGGGCTTTTAAGCTCACTGAATCGGAATCGTGGTTATTGCATTAATATCCTGCAAGATGTGCTGCTTGTTTTTTCGCACGTGTCCTAAAAAACAACTTCAATTGAAATAAATAGTCCCGGTATCTCTAAGATGCCGGGACTATTTTTGGGGGCTAATCTATATTGATTAAATGTGCTGCTTGAAATATTCAAGCGTGCGCTTAAGTCCTTCATGACGGTCAATCTTAGGCTCCCAGCCCAAGATCTCTTTCGCCTTCGTTATGTTAGGCTTACGTTGTTTTGGATCATCCTGTGGCAACGGCTGGAAAATAATTTTCGATTTAGAACCTGTGAGTTTCAGTACTTCCTCAGCAAACTGAAGCAGCGTTATCTCAGAAGGATTACCTACGTTTACCGGGCGATGGTAGTCAGACATCAACAGTCTGTAGATACCCTCAACCAAATCGTCAACATAGCAGAACGAACGGGTCTGTGAGCCATCGCCATAAACGGTTACGTCTTCACCCCTTAATGCCTGACTTAAGAATGTTGGCAATGCGCGGCCATCATCGAGTCGCATTCTTGGTCCGTATGTATTGAAGATACGGATGATCCTTGTATCAACATTATGGAACGTATGGTAAGCCATGGTGATGCTCTCCATGAATCGTTTAGCTTCATCATACACACCACGCGGACCTACGGGGTTTACATTACCCCAGTATTCTTCAGTTTGAGGGTGCTCCAGCGGATCACCGTAAACTTCTGAAGTAGAAGCTACGAGTATACGTGAGCCTTTAGATTTTGCAAGACCAAGCAAATTATGCGTACCCAATGCACCAACCTTAAGTGTCTGAATAGGCATTTTAAGATAGTCAATAGGGCTTGCTGGTGATGCAAAATGAAGGATATAATCAATATTACCCGGCACGTGCACAAACTTGGTTACGTCGTGGTGGTAAAATTCAAATTCCTTTACCGGAAAAAGATGTTCTATATTTTTTATGTTTCCAGTAAGCAGGTTATCCATACCTACTACCTGAAAACCTTCCTTCAGAAATCTATCGGATAAATGTGACCCCAGAAAACCTGCAGCACCAGTTATTAATATTCGTTTGGCCATTGTTATAAAAATAAGTTAGTAATGTACAGTTTCAATATTACAAAAAAGGAATTAATCTAATACACCTCTCTCCCTCACCACATCGTTGTGTGGCGTAGGTGCTGAGTTGTGAATATGTTTGTGGATGGTTTTACGACCAATGCTTTCGTAGTAGAAACCTAATTCGCGCATCTTATCGAGCGAATAAACGTTACGACCATCAAATATACATGGATGAATCAGTGTTTTTGCAATTCTTTCAAAATCAGGGTTGCGGAACTCGCTCCATTCTGTAACGACTATCATAGCACTTGCACCTTCAAGCGCTTCATACTGGCTTTCAGCATAATGCAGCTTGTCGCCAAATATCTGCTTTACATTGTTCATGCCTTCAGGGTCAAAAACGCGAACCTTAGCGCCCGATGCAAGTAACTCATGGATAAGGTCTATGGCTGGAGCATCCCGAATGTCATCAGTTTCCGGTTTAAAAGAAAGGCCCCAGATAGCCAGTGTGATGCCGGATAAGTCGCTGCCGAAGTAGTTCTTTACCTTCTCGCCAAGTATCTTTTTCTGGCGGTCATTTACTTGCATTACAGTATTTACTATACGAAAATCGCAATCCATTTCCAAGGCTGTGAACGCCAGTGCCTTCACATCTTTAGGAAAACAACTGCCACCATAACCTATACCGGGGAACAGGAAGCGCTTGCCAATGCGGCTATCACTACCCATACCAATGCGTACCCAGTCAACATCAGCACCCGATTTTTCGCACAAATTAGCCATTTCATTCATGAAAGAAATACGCATTGCAAGGTAAGAGTTTGCTGCATATTTTGTCATTTCAGAAGAGCGAGGGTCCATGAAATAGATTGGATTGCCTTGCCTTAGATAAGGCTGATACAACTCGTCCATCACCTTACGGGCTTTGTCAGATGTAGTACCTATAACAATTCGGTCAGGTTTCAGGAAATCCTCTACTGCAACACCTTCCCTTAAAAACTCAGGATTAGATACTACATCGAATAAAGAAGTATCGAGGCGCTGAGCAAGCACAGCATGTACTTTTTCAGCAGTACCAACAGGCACCGTGCTTTTATTAACTATAACTGTGTAGGAAGTAATTATTTTACTAAGGGAGTTAGCCACATCAAGCACATACTGGAGGTCCGCACTTCCGTCTTTGCCGGGAGGTGTAGGTAATGCAAGAAATATAACCTTTGCACCTACTATCCCTTCATTGATTGAAGTAGTAAAATGAAGCCTTTTTTCCTTGATATTACGCTCGAGCAATACCTCGAGCCCTGGCTCGTAGATTGGGGTTTTGCCTTCCTTAAGTTTGTTAACTTTGTTCTCGTCAATGTCTATACAGATTACATTATTACCTGTTTCTGCAAAACATGTGCCTGTTACCAGGCCCACATAGCCTGTACCTATAATTGCTAACTGCATTTAGTCATGGTTTTGAATCGGCAAAAGTAGTTTTTTTTGATTAATTTTATCAATAAGTACTTTAGCGAAATTACTCCGCATTTTAAACATCGATATTTTTATTCTCCCTGGCTCGGAAATTCTTCAGATTATTATATATTTATCCTCATTATGAATCTATTGTTACTTCACGGCGCCATTGGTTCTGCCGCCCAGCTACAGCATTTTAAAACCGGACTTTCTAAAAAATTCGATGTTCACAGTATTGATTTTCAAGGACATGGGGGCACATCCTTGCCTGATGCTCCATTCTCGGTAGATATGTTTGTAAATCAGGTATTGGACTACCTGAACACGCAAAAACTGGAGCAGGTCGATATTTTTGGGTACAGCATGGGTGCCTTTGTTGCCCTGAAGCTGGCAAAGGATTATCCCGGGCGTGTAAACAAAATCATAACCCTTGGCACAAAGTTCGAATGGAATGAACAAATAGCTGCCAAAGAAGTACAGATGTTACTGCCAGAGAAAATAGAAGTAAAGTTGCCAGCGTTCGCGAACACTTTGAAAGAACGCCACGCCCCATCGAATTGGAAAACCATTCTTGAAAAAACAGCTGAAATGATGACTTCTATGGGAAAGGACAATCCTCTGAAACTGTCCGACTTCCCGAAAATAGCTCAGCCCGTGCTGGTAATGCGTGGCGATAGAGACAGGATGGTAACGCTTCAGGAAACACTTGCTGTTTTCGAGGCGCTGCCTAATGCACAATTATGCATATTACCTGGCACGCCACACCCTGCCGAACAGGTTGATGTGGAAACGATTGTAGTGCTGGCGGAAAAATTTCTGGCATAGCCGATAACAATGGACTCGCGAGCTTATTGCGCAGACATATATCCTTCCAAATAGAAGAATCAAAGGATGTAAAACGTTGCCAAAATGAAATAGTTTTGCTGTATTCCATAAAAAATGATTTTCAACGAAGGAAAAATGTAAAGGTGACGTCAAAACAGTGGCAATGAACAATAAAACGAAACAGGAACAGTGGATTGATGAGGTGATGGGTAGCCTCGACGGGCTGCAACGCCCACCTGCCGACCCTGGCTTGCACGGTAAGGTTATGGACAAACTAAGGAACAGTACTTCTGAGGGTTATTCCAGCCGCACCTTTGTACGCATTGCCGCGGTTGCAGTGCTGCTGCTTGTTATTAATATTGTTTCAGCTGTGCATTTTGCTGGTAGACCTACTGCCAGCAAAACAAATACCATGAGCAACCCGACCCAGGTGATTAATGATGAATTGAGTACTTTATCTGAAAATAGTTTTTAACAAATCTGCTCCCACCGGGAGCAGGGGAAACAAAAGGAAATGGAAGGTAAAAAAGCATATAGTATGTGGATGTGGCTGGTCGGCCTGCTGATGGCAGCTAATGTTGCGCTTGTAGCCACCATTTGGCTCAAGCCAAACATGCCGCCTCCCGGGCCTCCCCCACCCAACGGCGGACCGATAAATTTTAAAGAACGGCTTAACCTTAGCCCTCAGCAGGAAAGCCAGTTTCAGCAAATGACCATTGCCAATAAAGCGAAAATAGACAGCCTGAAAAAATTGGGTAAGGAAGTAAGAGAAAGATTTTTTGCTAACCTGAAAGTAGATAGTATGCTCCCTGAGCAGTTGGAAACAATCAGCAACCAGCTGGGAACCTACCATAAACTGATTGAAATGCAAACGTTCAGTCATTTCCGGGAGGTGCGAAAACTACTGGATGATAAACAAAAAACGATTTTTGATAGCCTTATTGTTGGCGTATTGCAAACCATGCCGGAGCAGCCGCATTTTAAAGACGATGGCTCACGGCGACCTGGCCCTCCACCCATGGGCGGCCGCCCACCGGCTGGAATGATGCCACGCCCACCTGCTGGAATGGGAGGTCCGCCACCTCCACCACCACCCGGAGCTGAAATGGATGGACCACCACCTCCTCCTCCTGATGGACGGTAACACTACTAAATTATTGCTATGCACGGTATAAAGCTGCTTTTTTTACTCATCTTGTGTTCTGCTTCGTCCGTGTTTTGTTGTGCCCAGGATAGCCCCCCGGGGTTTGATAATAATGTAAATGACGGCGGGCGGCGATTAAAGGGCGATGCGGCAACTATAAAAATAATTATAGAAACCGCATTCAATACCAGCAACTTAGATATTGTAAACGGAAGATATATAACCGGGCATGGTGACACAATTACTGTAAGTCTGTTTAAATTTTATATCACCAATTTTGCACTAAACGCTGGGCAAAATAATGGAACGGCAGTCACCGCCCGGAATAATCATTTGTTCGATATGGACGACAGTGCAAGCGCTCAATTTGAAGTAGCCGCCAAGGCGGGTCTATACAACAGCCTTTCTTTTAATATTGGAGTGGACAGCATAGACAATACAGCCGGAGCACTTGCCGGAGATCTTGACCCTGCCAAAGGTATGTACTGGGCCTGGAATACCGGCTATATTATGGCCAAACTGGAAGGCAACAGCAGCTGGTGCCCTACCCTGCATCACGCTTTTGAATACCACATTGGCGGCTACCTGCCGCCTTACAATGCCGTTCGCAAAATAAACCTACCATTACCCGCGCCGTTAAACATACAGCCCCACAGGCAAGTTACGATACGTATAAGGGCCAATTTGGCTGCCTGGTTTGGGACGGACGTAGATGTAGCTACCACAAACTCAATAGTAATACCGGGAAAAGAAGCCTGCAATATGGCGGACAGATATGCAAGGATGTTCACTATAACCGGAGTGGAACAATGAGATTTTTCCCGCTTAAAATATTGATTTCCAGTGTTATTTTGGCATTTATTGCTGTACTTACTGTAAGTTTCGATACTCACCCGCCTTCTTTTTATAAAAATTTACCCGCAGGATGGCGCAATCCAGTATATTCTTTTTCCCAAAACAAACTTACCCCTGCGGGTCGCGAGTTGGGCAAGAAATTATTCTACGACGCAGGCCTTTCCCGAGACGGCACCAAATCCTGCGGCAGTTGCCACCAGCAGGGCTTTGCTTTTGCACAAGCAGGGGCGAGCATGAGCCACGGCGTTTACAACCGGACCGGCACCCGCAATACCCCCGCCATTTTCAATCTTGCCTGGAACACGTCGTTCCTTTGGGATGGTGGTGCCAATAACCTGGAGGTGCAACCACTTGCCCCGCTTACCAATACCAATGAGATGGACAACACCCTGCAAAATGTAGTTCATTATCTCCAGGGCAGCCCTACCTATAAGTCCTTATTTGCCACTGCTTTCGGCGATACACCAATCACGGGGCAAAGAGCACTAAAAGCACTTGCACAGTTCACCGGGTCTATTCTCTCCGCCAATTCCCGCTACGATAAATATGTGCGGCACGAGCCCGGCGGCACTATGACCAAGCCCGAACTTAATGGCTTGAGGTTGTTTCGAGCCAATTGTGCAACCTGCCATGCGGAGCCATTGTTTACCAATTTTAGCTTCAGGAATAACGGGCTGGGCCAATCTGCATCGCCAGACAATGGCAGAATGCACATCACGGGAAACAGTTCTGATTCCCTGCTTTTTAAGGTTCCATCGCTGCGAAATGTGGCTGTAACGCCCCCGTATATGCACGATGGCAGTCTGTCTACCCTCACCGCTGTGCTCAATCATTATGCGACGGGCATCGCCAAGGGTCCTACACTCGCACCGGAATTAAAAAACGGCATTTACCTCACGGCTCACCAACAAAATGATATTATTGCTTTTCTGGGGACACTAACCGATAGCACTCTGCTTACTGACCCAACACTTGCACCACCGCAAGAACCCGAATAGGATCAACTGTCGCAGCTGGGATAGTATTTTGTTAAAAGCCACTTTAGCTTCTTTGGGGTATGACAACAATCACGGGAAAAACAGTTTTTTACTGTTAATTTTGCATTCATGAACAATAAGAAGACAGGTGCTATTTTACTGAGCTTTTTTATGCTCCTTGGGGTAATATTTCTCGGTTACTATTTCAAAGTGATTCATGAGCAAAAGAAAAACGTACTCCCTATAGTTTATGCAGAGCGCAATCACCATGTTGCGCCGTTTTCCTTCACCAACCAGGATGGTAAGACCATAACACAGAATGATGTAAAGGGTAAAATATATGTTGCTTCTTACTTTTTTGCTACCTGCAAGGGCATTTGCCCGAAGATGAATGAAAACATGAGCAAAGTCTATACTGCATTCAGAGGCAATAAAGACGTGATGATATTATCTCATACCGTTGACCCAATGAAGGATTCCGCGCCTGCCCTTAAAGCCTACAGCCTCCGTTTTGATGCCGACCCTAACCAATGGATGTTCCTGACGGGCGACAAAAAACAACTTTATGACATGGCCCGCTACAGCTACCTGCTCAGTGCCGAAGACGACACCGCAGGCGTAAAAATAGAAGACGATTTCATACACGATAAGCATTACACCCTGGTAGACCGCTACGGCCGCGTAAGAGGATTTTACGATGGCCTCGAGCAATCAGATATCGATAAGCTGATCAAAGACATCAACTCGTTGCTGCAGGAAAAGGAATAGACTTTTTTTAGTTATGAGTTATGAATTATGAATTATGAGTTAGCTGCATGTCCGGTGCGACGCAGTCGAAGACTGGCGCCGAACGATTGTTTTTTGATTGGGTTGATTTTGAGCGGTTGCTAATCGCGTTTTTTTTGGGGGGGGCGTCGCAAGGTTGGCCGGGCACAGAGCCAGGGCTAACTGGTCTGCGACAGGGGTAAATGAACCAGGGGGATTTACAATGATTGACTACCCCTTCTTACTTACATATTCATTGCCTTGCACATAAAAACGATACGGCAGCAGCGCATCGGCCCCGGCATAGTCAACGCCGATGCGGGTGGTCGTTACAATATCAGATTGAGGAACTGAAATACCGCGGTCTTCAATAAACAGGTTTTCGCTGTTGAGCGGCAGCCCATTGTGTGCCGTGTTGATACCCAATGCACCGGTAAGCGCACCGGGACCGTAAGCCTCCGGGCAACCACGTCTTGCAAACAGCCCTTAGTATAGATAATATTGCTGGTAAAAAATCAGCAATACGATGTTGCAGTTATCCCATAATTGCCGTTACTGGCTATATCGTCCTATTACGG
>CAILMA010000217.1 GCA_903835145.1 uncultured Bacteroidota bacterium | reverse complement strand
TGAAATGGGATGAAAAATACCAGCCATTATTTACTATGAATGATACAGGAGAAGATCCACTATCAGGATGCACACTTTATGCAAAAACCGGTAAGGGACACTATATATATACGTCTCTCTCGTTTTTCAGGCAGTTGCCGGTGGGCAACAAGGGAGCAATAAGGCTGCTTATGAACATGCTGAGTGTAGGCAAGTAAAAGATTAGAAACCAAAGGCAATTTGAACTCCACCCCAAACATGCATTTTGCCGGTGGTGTATTCATTGCTTTTTACAGACTGGAAGTATTCAAGGTGAAAACGCTGATAAATGACTACGAAGCCAAAACGGTTTTGGAACACTACCCTGCTTATGTCAGACGAGGGTATTGTGTAAGGACTGGTTCTATTGAACATGCCGCCCTGCAGCGTGGCGTCGTACCCTATAAGCGCAAACTCAGGGTGCTCGTAAGCGTAGATGCGGAAATGGTTTTTCGCCTCGGGCTGTGACTCATATGGCGAATAGAAATAGCCAAACATCAGCGTCGTGCCTATCCCTGCTTTGTCGCTCAATGTACCTACCCTCGCCATTCCTTCTGCGTCTAAGAGAAAGTACTTTCCGTAACTCAGCAGCTGCTTTTCATAATCAAGTTCCTCGTTTAGTATAACGTCATTGTGTACCTGGTACTCCCAGCCATGGGGTGTTACGTTGTTCAGCCATTTGTGAATATCCCGTTGCATTTCCATCGCACCTGCTCCAGGGCCAATTACACCGGTACTCAGTGCGGCAGAAAAACGCTGTTTCTTTTTAGGATCAATGGCTATTACGAACGACTTCAGATACAGGCAGCCTGCAAAAGGGCGATCGCCAAATAATATCTGATCGCTGCCGATGCTGGTGGGCGTATATCCGTCATGCTCGGCACCGAGGCCATAACGGATGTAGTCATAGTGCGGATGAAGCAAAAGTTTGGTGAGCGGATTCTTTCGTAAGGCTGGCGACACGACCTCCATATGTATGCCCTGTGTATAATACTGATCAGTGGCTGAGAAAAAGTCATTCTCATAATTCAGCCTGTAATAGCGGTCAGCATTAATGGACTTGTAAGAAAGTAAGTTATTGACCTCCTGTGCTGTGGCCATGTTTGCCAATTGCAACAAGAACGAGATACCAACGATTATTTTGCGCATTTCACTATTTATAGAATATACGCAGCAGCTGGGTATTGAGATTTGGGGGCGATGCGACTGACTAATGAATAGCAGCAGTCAGCAGGGCTTCCAGCGATGTGCCATGAATGTCACGGGCTATTACTTTGCCGGTAGCATCGAGTATGAAGTTGTAAGGCACCGATTGCACACCGTACAATCTTGCTGCATCAGCATTCATACCTTTAAGGTCACTGCCCTGTAACCAGGTGCGCTTATCATCTTTAATTGCCTTTGCCCACTCTTCTTTGTTGTTGTCAAGCGACACACTGAACATGGCAAAATTCTTGTTCTTCAGCTTTTCATTCAGAGCAACGAGACTTGCACTTTCAGCACGGCACGGCTTGCTCCACGAAGCCCAGAATTCTATCAGTATGAACTTACCTTTGAGTGATGATAGCTTCACCGGTTTACCATCAGGGTCTGAGAGGGGTATCTCGGGCGCTACATTACCTACATCTACCTTGCCCGACTGAGGCTTTGGCTTGGTGATACGGTTCATCAGCTTGGTATAATATTCGCCGTAGTCCTTGGTCATTTTATTGCCCGGAAACCTGTGTTGCAGTGTACGGGAGAAAGTTTCGAGGTAGTTGGCTTCTGTAACCGCATTGAGCATGCGCACTGCAAAAATAGCGTTGGGCTCATAGGGAGTAGTGTCCGCAAAACGCTCTACATATTCCGTAAAATGAACCTGAATATCTTGCATGTCTTTTTTAGCTACACCAAGTAAGCTGTCTTTTCCACGCACCTGAAGGGTATCAAGTACCAGGTTCATAGTAGTCACATCGCGCAGGTGAGTGCGAATACCAACGATAAAATTGCGAAGATTTTCCGAGCCAGAAGAGCCGTTTACGGTATAATTTTCAATTGTTTTCCAGTCACCTTTCACATCTACGTTGCCTTTGTCTACAGACAACAAAATGAATCGGTTAGATCTAAAGTGGAGGCGATAGAGACCCGGCTCGGGAGCATTGCCGGTGATTTCGAAACTACCATCGCCGTCAGAGCGTTCGGAGTCGATGATGGTAATGATATCATTGGCACTGAGCTGTTCCAGAATTACGGTTTGCATAGGCATACCCGCAATTTTTCCGGAAATTACAAACTTACGATTACCACCGTTGCAGGCGAGGAGCGTACCAGAAACAATAAATAGAAAAAGTAGATGTTTTATATTCATCCGCGAAGTTTTTGGTTTTACTGCATACTACGCCATACCCAAACAACAAAATTAGTATTACAAACGTCAACAAATGTTTAAAGTTTTAGAAGGAAGCAACCTCCCGAAAAGCAAAAGAAACCCTACAATTGAGAAAAGAAAAATTAATGCAAATCACTCGTTATAAGCGGATGCTTAAAAGGATAACTCTGAAGGGTCGAATTAATATTTGAAAAAAACAGGCGAAATATTTTTTTGTTAACTAATAGTTAATTAATTTTGACTAAAAGGCAATTTAGACTTTTATCCACGTTTTTATAGCCCCGACCCGGAAAATTTAATTTTGAATTTGCAACAAAAAAACCTTAATTTGCATATTGTATAATTTTTTACAAGAACCTTATCATTAACAAATATGATTAAAATTGGGACAAAAAAGACTTCAATGGTAGCTACATACATAGCTATTATTTTTTCATTTTGTTTTCACAATACAGTTTTCGCTCAAATTCGCATTGAACCCAAGCCACCGGTAAAACGGTCAGTAGAAGTAGAAAAAGCCCGCGAACAAACCCGGTGGATGTATAAAAATCTTTCCCTCGAGCCCGACCAATATGAAAAAGTTAGTGCTACCAACCTTTTATATGCGTATAAGTCCGACAGCGTGGAGAAAATTAAAAGCAAGGATTTAAAAACACAAAGTTTGAAAATACTGAAGGAAAGCAAGGAAGATCAGATGAAAAAGATACTTACTGAGCAGCAGTACAAGCAATATATAGCCCACAAAGAGAAACAGACCTCTCAAAAGAAATCACCTTTCACAGGTACCTACCTCGGTAACTAATTCTACACTGGCTCACAATTACATTGTTGTTACCTGCTGTGCATTGCTGGCGGACTTGCATAACCGATAGTACAAGTAGCCCCCATAAATAATTGTAGCTGTGTACCATAGCGCAATAATTCGCGACGCAAATATTAATTTGTAATGTACAATGGGCAGGTAGTCCGGAAAACATTTATCGAGGCTCAGGAAATAAGGGATTGAAGCCAGAACGTACAATTTATAATTGCCGGACACGACACCAAAGAAAAAGAACAGAATGACGATGGGGTTCGCGTACCGCTCATGCATTTGGGTATTAAAGTAAAAAAAGGACAGACACAGCATACCAGTACCGAGAAAAAGGAACCGATAGGTATCAGCATTGGGTGCGGACTGCAACTGCCGCAGCGCGAGGAAATGCCTTACGACAGGCGCTAAAATCGCCACCATCGATATACAAAATAATATAAGCCCGATAGATTTATAAGAAAGTATTAAGAAAGTATCTTTATCATTGATGAAATAAGGATTACCCGGTACAATAAGGTACCAGATATTGAAGGCACTGATGGATAGCTTGTTGTAAAGATCAACTGAATGTGCTGCGAAGTAAAACAAACGCTGATAGGCTCCATTGGCAAGAAAAGGAATAAGGAGTAAAAACTGAATAGCCACGGCACCTGCCACTGCCGCAACTAACTTCCCCGGCTTTTTAATACTGAATAGCCATACAATACCCAGCACAGGCAGGAACTCAATAGCCTGAGGCTTGGTGTTGAGCGCCAGTGTAAAAAGACACACACTAACCACCGGGTAAAGCAAACCAGTTACCAATGCTAAAAAACAGAGGTTGGCATATATACTATCAATCTGGCCCCAAACCATGGAGTTAAATACATAGGCAACATTAAGCAACAAGTACAAATGCGGAATCTTGTAGGCAAGTATCTTCTGCCTGAAGCAGGACAAAACAAACAACGGCAGAAAATCGAAGAATACAAAGAGCACCTTGATGCTATTGATATGATTAATAATGTTTTGCTCAGTGCCCTGCAGCAAATCGAAGAAATACAGACCATAAACAAAAACCGGGAAGTAGTTAATGCCATGGTTATAAGCCTCTGATACGCCGTACCTGTGAATAGCAAGCGCCCAGTCGCGCCAGAACCCCATGTCGTAGTCCATGTATACACGTGGCAGCAGTACAAGATAAAGTACAAACAATAACAGTATCTCTATCCTGTTCTTCACCACGCTATTTTCTTCCATAGCTATTTTTTATTGGGGTTTGTAGCCATTGCCTGCTTCACCAAATCTATTGCGGCCTGCCGCCCCGCCTTTGCCTGAGTATGATTCGGGTTTATTTTTATTGCCATGTTCCACGCCTGTATTGCTTGCGGCAATTGTTTGTTGGAATAATAAGCGCCCCCAAGGTTATACCAAAGCTCGGCATTGGTAGAGTCTATTCTTATCCCTTTATTAAACTCTGCTATTGCTTCGGGGTACCGGCCCACCCTACCATACTGGTTCCAGCCAATGCGCATGTGGTACTCACCGAGCAAGGAATAAAGCGTTTTTAGTGATGGGTAGTTCGGGTAATTCGCTTGAACGCTATCCATACAAATCTCAGCACTGTCCATTTGGCCAAGCTTATAATACGCAATGCCCTTATTGAGGAACCCGGCAACAAAGCCCGGGTGCACTGCAATAGCCTTGTTCAGCAGTCCTATGGCATCATGCAGGTATTTGTCTTTCTTAACGGAATCCTTTTCAAAGTCGGCCATAGTGATGCTGGCTGCTGCCACATTGCCGTTTACAAGTACGCTATTGGGCACCACCTTAATATCCTGTGTAAACAACGTATTGTCATTTTTCCAATCGGCATTGCGGGAAATGGTCTTGTATGCGCTAAGGATTATGATAACACCGAGCAAACCGGCCGTTACCATTCTGCCCAGATTTTCAGGCTTTATCTGTTCATACATTTTATAGAGCAATACCGCAATAACTATAGCAAAACCTACTGACGAGTGGAAGATAAGACGCTCACCCATGGTGGCACCAATATTGAAAATAAGATTATTTACCAGCAGCAAGTGAAGCATGTAGAATGCCCCCGCAAATACCAGCACTTTGTGGGTCTTGCGCACAAAAGCATAGAAGCAGGTAGCCCCTATTATCGTAAGATGCACAATGATAGATAACCACACCTTCGGGTCGCTGAAATCGGAATACGGAATACTGTTGTAAGAATAGTCGGCCGAGAGGGGATTGGGCCATATCAACAGCTTAAGGTAATTGAGGGTAGTAGATATTTCAGTTGCAACTTTTTGAATGCCGGAGGCATAATAGTAGGGGTTATTCAGCACTTCCTTATCGGCATTGGTACCGGTTGATTTAAAGGCGTCTATAATCTCACCAATGCTCATGTCCGAAGTATCCAGCTCAGCAGTGAGAATGGCTATTTTTACCCTTATGAGCAGGTACAGCACCACTACTGCCAGGTAGGGCAATACCACTTTAATGCTTTTAGGCAAGGAGTAATCTTTGAACAGGTAAAACGATAGCGGCAACAGCGCCACTATGGTAATGGCGTACTCTTTAGAAAGGAATGCGAGAAAAAAGCTAAGCATAGCTCCGGCCAGGTAGCCGATTTGCTTTTTTTCGTCATACTTAAAAGCAAGGATAAAGGTTAGGCATATAAAAATGAGCGACATGATCTCATCGCGGCTTTTTACATTGGCAACCACCTCGGTATGGATAGGATGAATGGTAAATATAACCGCAGCCAAGAGTGCGAGGATAGGATTGCTCCTGAAAACGATATACCGCAGGAAGTAAAGCAATACCACTGCACAGGCCATGTACCAGAATACATTAAACAAATGCCGCACGTGCATATCACTCACCAGCTTCTTTTCTCCCGGGCCGCGCAGGCCGTAGGACATGCTCTGCTTCAGTACACTATCTACTTTATCTTCTGGTATGGCACCAAAAAACTGTTGCTCCACAGCAAATGTGGCTATAGACAAGGGCCTGTAACGACCACCGGACAGCTGGTTCACGGTATTGAGCTGGCGGTAGTAGCTTGCGTAGGCGTCCTTGGTAAAAATACCCTTCATGCCGGCAAAGCCTTCCTGCACATATTCGTTCTTTATCATAACGATACCATCGTCATGCGCAAATTCATTAAAATAAGTATTAATGTAAAAAACAAAGGCCAGCAATGCCACGATGATGGCCTGCACTTTGAAATCGTAAATAGAAAAAGATTTTGCGGGTACTTGAGTTACCGGCTGTTGCTCCGGCTTGGCAGGCTCAGGGACTTGCATCCCCTCATTACTTGGGTTATTTTTTATTTTTTTAGCCATTTCTTAAAAGTGATTACCCAAAAGTAATTATTTATAGGAATCTCGAAGACCCGTTAGTAAAATAGTTTCAGCAACTTATGAGCACTTACACATCGTTTGGTAAAAGATAAAACTGCGAAAAGCGCACCTATGAATAGGGCGCTGATCGCAGAAAAAACGAAATAGTATGAAATAATAATGCTCTTGCCTGCAATAGTTGCTGTAAATTGCTAATGCCACTACCCTATCTCACCACAATTACCTTTCCTGTAGTTACAGTACCATCGGCACCGGTAGCATGGAAAATGTAGACCCCTGGGGCGCAGCTGCGGGTATCCCATTGAATTTTCCCGGCGAGATTGCCTTCTTTCTGTTCAAAAACCTTTTCTCCTATGACGTTCGAAATCAGGATATCGATTCCATCCCCTTTCGTTAATTGATACTGAAACGTAACGATGCCGGTAGCGGGGTTAGGGTAGGCAGTAATAAAGTCGCCTGCATCAGGCACTTTATTTTTCTGCGGATGCGCGGTGCCATTATTGATGCTGCTTCTTGAACCGGCCTCTATAGCGCAAATGTAATTTGGAAAGGGATGCGGTGGATTGGGGTTGGGCCCTATAGTAGACACAGAAATATTATAAATAGCCTCCATGGCACTATTATCGCTAAAAAAGGAAGTACTTGTGGTGTCCAATGCAGCTATTTCTGTTGCGTTAAGGTGGTCAATGTCCCTACCTGCTGAAGCGGCCTCAAAAAGCTGGGCCCAAAGATTCACATAGCTTGTATGCTCATCAACACTTTCCCCGAATGCTGTAGACAAGCTGTCCGATTGGCTCATAACAATATTGGCGGCCGCAGCCTGATTCTGAAAATAAAGCAACCCAGCCCGGCTGTAAACCGACCAGATACGATCAAACCTTTGCAACCAATTGTTTAAACTATCCATTTTTCCATACACTTTGTTGCTATCGAGTGTATAGTAGAGGTTAGTACTGTCCGGGCAATAACCTGAAAACGTGCTGTCGCCTACCGCTACGAGCGGATTTAGCGGTGTTTTAAAATAGGTCATGAGTATATTGGCGGCATTATCCATGCCCCACCTTTGCTGCCGAATTGCCGCTTCAAGAACGGTGCGCCGGGTTACCGTGTTGCTTGAAGCCACGAGTGAATCATAGTCGGCCTGGTATATACCGGCTGCCGTTGATACTGCATTCAGATAGTCGTAATTCTGCCACAGGTCAGGGTTAAGCCTTAATACCTTTTGCAAGGTATCATAACTCAGTTTATTTACGTTCACCAACTCCGTTACTGCGTATTCCGATAACCATGGCGATGCTACGGCGAGGGTGGTGTATAATGCTGCTTCGCTGCCTGAGGTATCTATAACGTGCAGCAGCGAATCGTGCTTGCCAAGGTCTATGAGACCTGTATAGACAAGCGACGAATCTGTGAGTGCCGTTTTGTAGGTATAAAATCCAGCCTTTTCAGCCGAAATTTGTTTAAGACCCGCACTCACTGCCCCGCCCGAGGTATGCACAAAATCGTTGTCGCAACTGCTTGCTGCGGTTATGAGGTGCCTTGTAACATTGGTACTCACATTTGGCGGCCACTGATTGGGCGCACCTGCGGTATCGGCCAGATAGTTGATACTCGTGCAGTTATCGATGATGTTATTAGTAGAACCCGAAAAAGTATTGCCGGCTGCGCCACTGTCAAACCCCGCCTGGTAGGCGCAAATACCCTGTGGCAAAGCACCACCATCGGAACTGATGGAAATATCTGTGGCATTGTGCTGAAAGGAATTGCAGAGTATGTGCAAGCCTGCACCTGTAGCAAGGTAAGAACCAGAAGCCCCAGGCTCAGGAGGACGGATAAAACTATCAGAAACGTTGTGTCCGATGGATAAAACGCCCTCTTGGAGGCTATCAAATATGTTGTTATAGATGCTGTTGTTGAGCGGCTCGTTGGCTACCACCACACCGATATTGTACCAATGATCGGCAACAGGGGGCTTGCCTGTGAAGGTATTCGCCGACATCAGAAACTGGTTTACGTTCTGGGTAAAAATGCCTATATTATGGTAGCAGCCATCATAGTTGGCATCATACGGGTCTGTGACCGAAGCACCATAGCCAATAGAAAAAGTGCAGCCGCTGGTGTTTACATTGTCTTGCACAGCCACCCGCTCACCGATGCCGCAGCTGTCAAAGTCCACCCGGTCAATGGTTGCAGCCATCTCTTGGGGGTAAGAACCGAGCACATCTATCCCATTATAAAAACCACAGATACGGGAGCGCTGCGGCGAGGAGGTCCACGCCATGCCGGGGTAGTATGGCGTGACGATAAAACCGGAAGTAATGGCCCGTATACCATCGCCAAGGCCCTTGTTGAGGGCAGCAGTATCCCTGTTGAGGAACGAGCAGCCCTTAAAGGTAACACCATCGACGCGGCGCATGTATACCATGTTGCTCATGGGTATGCCGGCGGCATCGCCCTTGAAATTGTTGTCTAAAAGAAAAGTGCAATTATTAAAATACGACACATTGGGCAGCAGGTGGGTAGGCACAGATGCCGATGGCGACCAGTTGTCATATTCATAAAAGGAAGCGAAGGTAATGTTATTTCTAAAAATGCTGTTGGAAGCCTGAATCATACCGCCATTGGTAGTGAAGTCACTATCTTCATTGCGGTTGCACACGGCATTGATTGCATGTTCTATAACCGAATTGTTTTTTATGGTTATCCAGCCCTGCCTGGTGGAGTCTTGCCGCTGAAAAACATGCCCCTCTGCCTCCAGCCCGTGCCAGAAACACGTGGAACAGGAGTTGGTGATTACTGCATTATCCACTATCAGGTGGCCTCCGCGCTTTACGAGGATGCGGCCATTGGAGGGCATATGTATCGTATCTGCATGAATAGTTAGCTGCACACCGGAATCAATGGTGACAGAATTTTCTATCCACATGTTGGTATTCCATGTGGTGTTGGTGCTAATACCATTTAGACAACTATTTTTGGCACAATATTTGCTATATAACTATCATGGCAAAAGCTGTTATTATATCT
>CAILMA010000216.1 GCA_903835145.1 uncultured Bacteroidota bacterium | reverse complement strand
CGGTATTGCTTCGTGAAGGAACAATGTAACCATCCCGGTAGCATTAAATTTTGTCGCATCTAAAATGGGCACATAAAAAATACCCGGCCGGCTTCCATCTTCTGAGCCCTGATTATATTCAGCACTTGCCGATGCCGCACGGAAAGCCTCTGTCTGGCGTATCGTAAACTGCGTCTTCGGCGTATTGTTGAACATCTTTTTAAGCTGGGGTTCCTCCGCCTTTTTAATTGCCCAGAAACTGTCAATTACCTGTTTAGGCGTAGTAAACGGACAGAATTTTTTGTCTTTATCTATGTAAGTGAAAAAGCTATGCATATCGCCTTTAAAACCTGTCTTTTCTTTTATTTTCATAATCTCCCCTTCTATTCGCGCAACTTCCGACAGTCCGATATTATAAATACTGTCAGGCGTAAGTGCGGTAGTAGTAGAGAACCTTATGCAATATCTGTAGTAGTCCGCACCGCCGGGCATGCTGCCTATACCGCTGGTAGTGCGGGCTTTAGGCATATATTCGTTTTCAAAAAAAGCAGATAGTTTATTGTAAGAGGGAGCCACAATACTATCAATCAGTTTCAAATATGCAGCGGTAAACCGTTGCTTATCAGCATCAGAAAAATCCTTTGGCATGGACTTAATCGGACCGTAAAAAATGCTTGCTGTGTCATTTTTCACAACTACATCTTTGAGTTGCGGAAGAATCTTTACCACAAGCGCTTTCGGGAGTACCCAACCGGCTGCCATACCTTTACGCATGTCGTATATTGCAGTATCAACCCAATTTGGAAAGAGCGCTGCCCGCTTCAGCCAGTCATCATAATCTTTTACGGTTTTAAATGGCTGGTTCCCTGCACCCGAACCGAGTAGTGCAAAATCCAGAGTAAACGACCAAAACTGAGTAATCGGCATGTAATGCGTCGGAAATTTCAAACCTTCAATTCCCATTTGCATCTCATATTTAAACAAACGATAATTGAGCAGATCTTCCTTGGCAAGGGCAGAACTATCCACACCAGTAAGCTCATTTAAATATTTCTGGTAGAACTTGCCGAGACTATCCCGGAAACTCTCGGAGATAGTTATAGTGAGCTTATCATTGTACCTGCTGTCGCCGTTGGCAGTCGCATCAACCGGAAACAACTGCAATCGCTCTTGCCAGTAGGTATCCAGCATCGCAGTAAGCTTCTTTCCCTGGTCATTGTTCTTGCTCCCCGTATCTGCATTTTTACAACCCAATACTGAAGCGGCAATAATGAAACAAAACGCTATTTTCTTCACTAAATATAATTTTGAGTAAATAAAGACAATTTTCCGCACATAATACTCACCCTTACAAGGGGAGATTTATTTTGATATCGCAAACAACTATAAATATTTCCTATCGCACGATAAGAGTTCAATAGCAGGTATTGTGTTACCTTCGCAATATAAATAAGTACTAATTATGTATCCTGAACAAATAGTTCTCCCAATGAAGGCCGAGTTAACCGGCAACGGTTTTGAAGAATTGCTAACCCCGGCCGATGTAGACAATGCACTGAAACAGGAAGGCACCACCTTACTGATGATAAACAGTGTATGTGGTTGCTCTGCCGGCACAGCCCGTCCGGGTGTAGTAATGGCGGTAAACAATACAGATAAGAAACCAACAAGACTTACAACAACTTTTGCTGGCTTCGATATTGATGCCGTAAAACAAGCCCGTCAATACCTGCTGCCTTATCCTCCGTCTTCCCCTGCAATTGCATTGCTTAAAGACGGCAAAGTTGTGCACATGATTGAAAGGCACATGATTGAAGGCCGTCCGGCGCAAATGATTGCTGCTAACCTGATTCAGGCTTTTGAAACTTACTGCTAATGCTTGGCGTTTAATCGCTCATTAAGATATTGAAAAGGCGGCTTCGGCCGCCTTTTTTGTTGCCCATTTTTATTTGATTTTGTAAAAATGATTACTTTTAGGCTTACGGATATCGTATAATGGCGAAAACTCAGAAATCAGGCGCAAAGCCTACAGAAAATCTTACAGGAGCAAACACCCCCCCTGCTTTGAATATGGAAAATATAGAAAACAAGGGAATTGCAGCGGCTTTTTTTTCTAATTTCAAATGGCAGGTTATCGTACTGTCTGCACTGGGGCTGATATTTTATTTTAATAGTTTTTTCAATGAGTTTGCGCTTGATGACAGGCCCATAATCATCAAAAATGAATATGTTCAGCAGGGTATCTCTGGCATCCCAAAAATCATGACTGTCGATGCGTTTGATAGTTACCTAAGGCAGCAGAACTCTGGTAACGTGCTCAGCGGAGGTCGTTACAGACCTTTGTCAATTGTAACCTTCGCGATAGAGCAGCAATTTCTGGGTACAAAATCACCGGTAGATGCCAAAGAGACCGGTACCGAACTCAAGAGCCACGACCTCATTTCGCCCGAGGAAATGG
>CAILMA010000215.1 GCA_903835145.1 uncultured Bacteroidota bacterium | reverse complement strand
TGCAGCAATCGGTTCATTTGTTTGCCGGTTGCGGTATCCTGTCTTATCTCTTTAAGCACTCGTTTTTGTGCATTTGTAAGCTCAAAGGGAAGATGCAGCCTGAAAAAGTCATTGAAATGCGCGCCTACCTTTTCAAACAGCCAGCCCTGTTGCGCAGTATGCTGCAGCCGCAAACGGGCGATCATCAACTGCGAAATAAACAGTTCTTCCCACTTCAACCGGTGGCGGGCAAGTTGTTCGTGCTCATCATTATCAGGGAAATGTATCCAACGCAGGGCTGCGTAGCGGCTACAGAGATTGTACCGCTTTATTATGTCCGGTGGCAACACCTCGGGAATGTCTCCGGGTTTTATTTTTTCAAATAGCGCCTGGGTCAGCTTTGCAAAAGACCGGTTGGTAATGCCTTTAGCGATCAGTTTAGTAGTGCTCGAGTATACCGGCTGACGGCCAGCTATAGCGGTATCTGCATTCCACAATTCTATTTCAGGGTGAGAGATATTGTAAAAGCCATTGAACAAACTTACTTTACCAAAAACGATGTAGCGCTCATTTTCCTTCAGCGTTTTCTTCATCCACTGCGCACCCTGGAACCATAGCAGTTCTATACGGCCGGTATCATCATACAACGTAGCAATAAGCCGTTTTTTAAAGCCAGTTCCCTCTTCGGTAAGGTTTACCAGAATGCCTGCTATCTGCACATATTCTGTGCTTGAATTGATAGCGCCTATCTTGGTGATCTGGGAACGGTCGAAATAGCGGTAGGGGTAATGGTATAGCAGATCTTCAAAGGTGCCGATCTCCAGTTCCTGCCGCAGCAATTCGCCGCGTTGCGGGCCAACGCCTTTCAGGAATTCTATTGGAGATTCTAAAGTTGATAAATTCAAAATTTATTAGCTAAAATTCAAAACCAATGTCCTTGCGGTAATACCTGCCTTCGTACTGTACCAGGGCGGCATTCTCATACGATTTTTCCAAAGCCAGCTTTATATCGTCGCCATAAGAGGTAATGGCGATCACCCGGCCGCCGTTAGTGACCACATCACCGCCGGATACTTTGGTACCTGCGTGAAATAACAGACTGCCCCGCACCTTCTCAAAACCAGTCATCACTCTGCCTTTGGGATAATCTCCCGGATATCCTTCTGATACCAGCATTACGGCCCCCGCCGCTTTCGGGCTATGCTTCACCGTTACTTCATTCAGTTTCCCTTCCTGCATTTTCTGGATCAGCTCTACAAGGTCGTTTTCAAGCCGGGGTATGACAACTTCGGTTTCCGGGTCGCCGAGCCTGCAGTTATATTCGATTACGTATGGCTCGCCTTTTACTTTTATCAGGCCGAAAAATATGAAGCCATGATAAATAATGCCTTCGTCTTTTAATCCCTTAACAGTAGGCTCTATGATGCGCTGTGTAACTTTCTGCATAAAAACATCATCTGCAAAAGGTACCGGGGATATAGCTCCCATCCCTCCGGTATTCAGCCCAGTATCGCCTTCGCCTACGCGTTTGTAATCTTTCGCCTCAGGTAGCAGCACGTAATTAGTTCCATCTGTGAACGCGAATACCGACAGTTCTATGCCATCAAGGAATTGTTCTATTACCACGTTCTTACCAGCGTCGCCAAACTGCTCATTCATCACCATGGCGCGGAATGCTTTAACTGCCTCTACCGTATTTTGAGCGATCACTACACCTTTCCCGGCTGCCAGTCCATCGGCTTTGATAACTATGGGAAGCTCACTGCGTTTTATATAAGCTACGCCCTGCTCAAAGCTGCCCGCAGAAAACTCTTTGTATGCGGCGGTAGGTATGTTGTGCCGCTCCATGAATTTTTTCGACCATGCCTTGCTGCCTTCCAGTTGTGCACCATCTTTAGACGGGCCGACAACTATGATGTGCCTGAGCGAAGGGTCATTTTTGCAAAAATCGTATATGCCGGCAACCAGTGGATCTTCAGGGCCAGGAAAGAGTATGTCTATCTTATAATCAATGCACGCTTTTTTGATACCTTCAAAATCATTGTACGATACCGGCAGATTGATACCGTATGCTTCCGTTCCGGCATTGCCGGGGGCTATATAAAACTTGCCGCAGAGAGGGCTATGGCTCAATTTCCATGCAAGCGCACACTCACGTCCGCCGGAGCCAAGGAGAAGTATATTTTTCATTTTCTGGAATTCCATGCAAAAAAACTAAAAAAATGGCGCAACACTGATTATTTTATTTATTTTGGCAGTCCGGTAACACCTAAAATATTCTTATGAGTCAAGCGCAAATGGAAGGCACCGTTGTGGATATGCCTATTGATGTAACAGAACAACCCACGCCTAAGAAGGGGCACCCTAAAGGATTAGGTGTTCTGTTTACCACCGAAATGTGGGAGCGGTTTAACTTTTATGGTATGCGCGCCATACTTTCCCTTTTCCTCATAAATGCTCTGGCATTTAATGAATCCGAAAGTTCGCTCATTTATGGAGGCTTTTTGGCGCTGTGCTACCTTACGCCAATGCTGGGCGGATTTGTCTCTGACCGCTTCCTAGGCAATAGAAACTGTATCCTGCTTGGCGGATTGATGATGGCCGCCGGACAAATGATGCTTTTTATGAGTGCATCGAACTATAAGACCGATCTGCATTTTGCCCAACAACTAACGTATGTTGCTTTTATTGTCATCATTTTCGGAAACGGTTTTTTCAAGCCTAATATATCATCTATGGTGGGTAGCCTTTATCCCAAAGGCGATACCCGCTTAGATTCTGCCTTTACCATATTTTACATGGGCATAAACGTAGGCGCGTTTTTAGGCAATTACATTTGTTCTACGGTTGGAGATGTAAAGCACGGTGATGTAAGGGTAGTAGAGGCATTCAGATACGGTTTCCTTGCGGCAGGCATTGCAATGCTCCTTGCCACTGTGAT
>CAILMA010000214.1 GCA_903835145.1 uncultured Bacteroidota bacterium | reverse complement strand
CGCAATTGAAATAACGGCGCCAAGCAAAGGTGCCAGCTGTCTTAATCTGGCGATACAAGACGAGATTCCAGAACGCAGCGTGGATATATTGAACACGCTTATGCGCAAATACAAACAGACAAACATTGACTCCCGCACCACTATTGCAGAACGTACAATGGAGTTTATTGATAAGCGTTTAGAGGTAGTAAGTGCAGAACTTACTAAGGTAGAGACAACAATTGAAGGCTTCAAACAGGAAAACGGCATTGCCGATATGGACGCACAATCAGGTGCACTCGTTGACGCAAAGTCCGAAACTTTGGAGAAATTAAGCACAATGCAGATTCAATTAGAAACAATCAGCAATGTGAATGACTATCTAATCAATGGCGACGATGATAAAGCAATCATCCTGCCTGCATCGTTGCTTGATAATCAGGGCTTAAGTGAGTTGATGCAAAAATTTAACGAAATCCAGATCAACATTGAAACAAATCTGGTTATCAATACTAAAGAAAACCCAACAACAAAAGCCCTTATACAACAGAGAAAAAATATTAAAAACAACATAATACTCGCACTCGCGTCAACAAAACGCGAAATGGAACAAACAGTTAAAAAAATCAACGAAGAACTTGGCGTTATTAACCAAAAGGTTAATGAAGTACCTTCCGTTGAAAAACTTTATCTCGAATTCACGAGGTTGCAGGCAATAAAACAAGACCTATATATTTTCCTTCTGAAAAAGAGGGAAGATGCGGCAATCGAAAAATCATCGACAGTTGCTGATGCTGCAATCATTGACCCTGCCCTTTCTGACGTTTGGCCAATAAAACCTAACCACTCAAAAATCCTTATCGTATCCTTGTTAATAGGAGCGGTAATTCCGTTTGGTGTTATCCTTATTCGCAGGGGATTGAATATTAAAATAATTAGCAAAAGTGATATCGTTAAAGTTACCAATGTACCTATCATCGGTGAAATTGGTAATAACGTTTCAGGTGAGGGTATTGCTGTGGAAAAAAACAGCCGTACGCTGATATCAGAACAATTCAGAGCGCTGAGAACCAACCTACAGTACCTGCTTACCGATAAAGACCAGAAGGTACTTATGGTGACATCGAGTATGAGTAATGAAGGTAAATCGTTCATTGCGGTGAACCTCGCTATTACACTTGCCATGTCTGGTAAAAAGGTTGCTCTTATGGAATTTGACCTTCGTAAACCAAGGGTTTCGAGAATGCTCGGACTGGACAACAGCAACGGTTTCTCGAACTACATCATTGGCAAAATAGAATATCAGGATATTCTGATTCCTTCCGGATTCGAAGAGAACCTTTGGATCATCCCTTCCGGACCTATACCTCCTAACCCTGCTGAGTTGATTCTTTTGCAACAAACAGAAGATCTTTTTGCACGTTTAAGGCGCGATTTCGACTTTATCGTAATAGATACTTCTCCAATTGGTCTTGTTACGGATGCTCAATTGCTGCACAAGTATACTGACTATGCATTGTATATTATTCGCCAGGGTTATACCCACAAGCAGCAGCTTAATATAGCCAACGAACTATATGAATCAGGCAAAATGCCAAAACTTGGCTTTATTGTAAATGACGTACTCGCTAATCGTGGATTTGCTTACGGATATGGCTATGAAGAAAACTACGGTTACGGAAGTGGATATGGGTATGGATATGGCTATGGATACGGTTACGGATATGGGTATGGCTCTTATGGCAGCGGCTATTATATAGAAGACAATAAAAAAACAGTCACCGGACTTTTCAATAAAAAGAAGAAGAAACAATAAGGAAACCTTTGATGAATATGAGTAACAGCGCAACTATCGTTGAAGATGGGCAGTGGGATAATATCATTGGGCCTAAAAAAAGCAATCTATCGTTTAATTTCAAGGAAATTTGGCGATACAGAGATTTGCTTGTATTGTTCATAAAAAAAGATATAGTTACAGTTTACAAACAGACTATACTTGGCCCAATTTGGTTCTTACTGCAGCCTATATTTACGACGCTGATTTACATGTTCATCTTTGGAAGAGTTGCAAAAATAGACATCAAAGGAACGCCCCCCATACTATTTTACTTGGGTAGCGTAACCATTTGGAACTATTTTTCTGATACACTTGGCGTAACATCAAAGACATTCATTGATAACGCAACCGTATTTGGGAAAGTTTACTTTCCACGGTTAATCCTGCCTCTTTCAAAAGTACTATCGGGAATTTTAAAGCTGCTAATTCAGTTTAGTTTGTTTTTTGCATTTTGGATTTATTATATAGCAACGCGTCAAATTCAGCCTAACTATCTTTATATAGTTGGTTTCCCATTTCTGCTGCTGCT
>CAILMA010000213.1 GCA_903835145.1 uncultured Bacteroidota bacterium | reverse complement strand
GCCTACAATGAAGATTCTTTGGTGGGTAGCAAGTGGATTGAGCCTTTTAGCAACGATACTTCTGTTATCATGATAACAGGCGACTGGACCGTACTTAAAGTGGACAGCTGTGTGCCAGATGCGAACCGGGTAAACAACATTTACAGAAGTTCAGGACTGTCGCATCGTTTCCCGCTTCACTTTAAAGCATTTATGGGTTTGAATCGCATGGAGCAACAGCGCATTTTTTATTCGCCTGCCGTCGCATACAATCAGTATGATGGGTTCTCTGCCGGTTTATTGTTTCACAATATCACCGTGCCTGAGCATCGATTCAGGTTTATTGTAGCACCGTTGTTTGCCACGGGCAGCAACAGTATTACGGGCGCCGGCTCAGTTGGTTACCTATGGTATCCTTCCGGTATATTTCATGACATTATGTTGCAGGCCGATGGAAAGACCTTTCACAATAATGAAACGCTGATAGGACAAACCAGTCCGCTTTACACCCGGTACAGCAAAATGGCATTGTCCTTAAATTTTACATTTAACCAATATTCCCGTGAAGACGGGCAGCGCGACTTTTTGAGCACCGTGAAGCGGACATTGTTGCTTAAGGGGTATAGCATCAATGAGGAAAATTTCTCTTTTGATGCCTCCGGTACTCATTTGGTAAGCACGCAGAAAGTATATGGGCTTCTGCGTTATGAGCACAAAAATGAACGAACCTATAACCCATTCAGCTATAAAATTGAAGGGCAGGGTGGAGCTGATTTTGCCAAATTGTCGGCAGAGGGTAATGCGCGCGTCGACTACAATACCAAAAAGAAGTCGCTGTATATAAGGGCATTTATTGGTAAGTACTTCGCTATTAACAATGACCCTACGGTAGTGGCAAGGTATGAGCTCAACAGCAGTTACTCCGGGATAAACGATTATTTGTATGACGGTACTTACATAGGTAGGAATGCTACAGATCACATGGCGGCTCAGCAAATATCAATGCAGGAAGGTGGTTTTAAAGTGCCTGTCTTCAATAATATCGACCGCAGCGACAACTGGATGGCTACCATTAATTTGTCCACAGATTTGCCACGAGGGATACCATTTAAACTGTTTTTTGATGCCGGCATCATTCCTAATATCAATCCAACTCAATCCAATAACGGCAGTTCAACGCTGCTCTATGAAGGTGGTATTGAGTTAAGGCTCGTTAAGAACCTGGTGAGCGTCTACTTCCCGATAGTGATGAGCAATGACTACCAGAACTACCTTAAGAATACATTTGGCAGCAAGGCTTTTGCAAGAAGCATCTCTTTTACCATGCAGTTGCAGGACCTCAATTGGTTGCGCATGCCGGAAAAAGTATTAAAGCCGACAAGTAATTAATGTATGATAGCAAATTAATAACCAATAATTTATATAGAAATGGCTGGTTATTCTCAAACTCCGCTTGCTAAAAAGCTGGGTATAAAGGAAGGATTTGTAATACGGACTATTAATGCTCCGGAATATTATCGGGCGTTGTTTTCGGATTTACCGGGAGGCCTGCAATTCATTGATGCGGCCGCCTGCACTAAGAACCTTATCCATTTCTTTACAACCTCCAAGGCTGAACTGCAAACCTTGTTGCCGCAGTTCAAATCTGAAATACAACAGAATGGCATTATATGGGTTTCCTGGCCAAAGAAGACGTCAAGGGTGCCATCGGAAGTTACCGAACAAGACGTACGTGATTATGCCCTTGCAATTGGGCTTGTTGATATAAAGGTATGTGCCGTCGACGATACCTGGTCAGCGCTAAAATTGGTGATACCCGTAAAAGACAGAAAATAAATTACCTCGCAATAGTCATCTTTCCTGCAATAGCATCACCCGTTGAGGTATGAATAATGTACAGGTAATTGCCCGCTGCAAGCTGGCTTGTATTTACCGTTACAATATGGATGCCGGTTGATTTTGACTGGTCGCTTACCTCATCTAAAACCTTGCCAGTCATATCCGTAATTTGAATCGTTACAGCTGCACTCTGACTCACCGCAAATTTGATATTTGTTTCGTTGCAAGCAGGGTTAGGGTAGTTGCCGTAAAGTGATAAGTTGTTCCTTGTAATAGCGGCAACGCTTGTTGGCGCACCTATCGCTACGATTGGGAAGATAGCCAGATTGTTATAAAGGGAGTCATTATCGGTGTAGTTATCGTGCCACGAAAAGTCTGACCACATGGTAGCATTCTGTACATTCATTAGCGTATCATAGGTGTTCGCTCCAGAGTCAACCGGAGGCACTGTAATGATGGTAAGATGTGGTTTTATACTTGATCCGTTTTTGGATGACGCCAGTCCGAGTGTATCACCATTGAGGTTGGTATAGTCGTAGCTAACCGTGTAACCAGCGAAGAAGCTAACGTTGAATAGGTGTGCAGTGGGGAAGAGGAATGCTTTAAGGGTATCTTTTGTTGTACCGATACCCAAACGAGTCACGGGAACATTCACCGTATCAAGGCCCGAGCGCGGGAAGCCGCTGTACCCAAGACTTGAATCAATGGCTGTGGGAGCAGTAATATCCCAAACCATGAAATTTACAGATTTAGAGGACAATGGATTTACTTTTCCGCTAAATTGTGCCATAACACCCAGTACAGTTACCGAACTATCAGCACCATTAATATCATAACGCTCGGCGAAGCCGATGTCTCCATTGCTGTTTGGGCCCGTAACATAACCATAACCCGAATCGTATTTGTAAATGGTTAACGTATCGCCTGAAGGTATATTGGTAAGGAACGAGGTATCACCCACGGCTGTAGTACGCGCACCAACCGATGACCAAGTATTTTCAGTGCAAGAAGCGACAGGGCAAGCAGTAGTTTTTGTTCTATTCTTAGCAAAAGAAACGGAACACAAAGAGACAGCTATATATAATAGAAATAATTTTTTCATTAGTTTGTTTTGAATCAGGCGTTAAAATTACGTTTCCGATGGCAGCATCATACAGATTTATTCATAAATCTGCGTTAATAGTAACCTAAAACGGCATATTTATACTGGCAAATTGACCTTACCTTCAGAGTAGGCAAATGTATTAAAATTTATTGCGTAAAAGGAGGTCTGCGAGCACTATTGCAGTTACTGCTTCAATTACAACTGGCACTCTGAGCGCGATGCACAGGTCATGCCTGCCTTTAACCTGAAATGGTGCCACGGCAGCTTCTCTATTGTTCCAGGTCATTTGTTCCTTTGGGGTGCTGCTGGTAGGTTTTACTGCCACCCTAAAGTACAGGTCGTTGCCATTAGTAATGCCGCCATTAATACCACCGGCATTGTTTGTTCCCGTTTTGCCGCTTTCAGCTATTATGGCATCGTTGTGTCGGCTGCCGGTCATTTTTACAGCCGCAAAGCCTGCCCCAAATTCGATACCCTTTATCGCGGGCACAGAGAATACGGCATGACTGATCAAAGATTCAACCGAATCAAAAAACGGCTCTCCGAGCCCTACCGGAAGGTTAATGACGGTGCAGGCTACTATCCCGCCTATGCTGTCTTGTTTTTCTATAGCTTCATCTATTGCTGCTTCTATGTTTGTATTGCCTCCCGCCTCAACCAGCGTTGCATTCACTTCAATTTCACCGAGTACTTTCTTGGCCACAACACCAGCTGCAACAAGCGCAACTGTGAGCCTGCCTGACGAGTGCCCGCCGCCCCGGTAGTCATTAAATCCATTGAATTTTTTATCAAGTACGAAATCAGCATGTCCGGGCCTGGGGGTGGCACGTAGAGCTTCATAATCTGCCGACCTGGTATTGGTGTTTTCGAAAACTATAGTTATTGGCGCTCCTGTGGTATGACCATTAAAAACGCCGCTGGCCAATATTGGATCGTCTGCCTCGGTGCGCGGGGTTGTGCCAGCAGCTCCTGCCTTTCTGCGTTCAATGTCCGCTGTAAAATCGGACTGCTGCAACGCAATGCCCGCAGGGCAGCCGTCAATCGTAATCCCCACCCATTTTCCGTGAGATTCACCGAATATGCTTATTTTAAATAAGGTGCCGAAGGTATTCATGTTTAAGCAGTTGTATATTCTGAATATTATATCTTAAAGTCTAATTTCTTGTTGTTTCAATGCCGATTGATTTCAAATCCTCGTAAAATGCCGGATATGATTTGTTTATTGCATCTGCTCCTGTTATATCACCCCTGCTGGTGGCCCGCAGTGCTCCAATAGCGGCAGCCATCGCTATGCGGTGGTCGTGATAGGAGTCAATTACCGTGCCCTGTAAATAGGGTACCCCCGTCACAAAAAGCGTATCATCCTCCATTGAAAACGGTACATTGAATGACAACAGCATTTCACCAATGCTTTCCGCCCGGTTGCTTTCTTTATGAAATAACCTGTGCAGTCCTCTTATGCTGCTATCGCCGTTGCAGCAAGCCGCCAGAATTGCAAGGATTGGAAAAAGGTCGGGGCTGTGGGTGGCATCGCATTCAAAAGCTGTAAGTTGCGATGATTGCACGTTAATCGTAGTTCCAGTTTCGGTGATTTTTGCACCACAATTCCTAAGTATTTGAAGTATTTTTTTATCGGCCTGAGTAGAGTTTGCCTCAAGGTTTTGTAGGGTTACATTCCCTGCTATAGCTCCAGCAACCAGAATATTTGCTGCGCCGCTCCAGTCGCCTTCAATATTCAGTTCTATGTTGCCAATGGGCTTATCGTGCACGGGTTCTATTATGAATCTGCTGTAGTTTTCATTGGTAACCGGACGGCCTGCACGAGCAAGCACCTGCAAGGTAAGGTCTATATATGGCTTGCTTTTAAGTCTTTTTACTTCTATTATGCTTCGTGTTTTGGCTGTAAAAGCACATGCTATTAATATACCGCTCAGCAACTGCGAGCCACCAGATGCATCGAACCGAATTTGATGGTTTTTTATCGGTCCCATTATTTTTAGTGGCAGAAAGCCATTAAACCCAGGGCACTCCACTCCCATAGCTGCGAGCGCTTGTTCTACGCCCTCCATTGGTCGCCCCAATAGCGTGCCGCGACCCGTCAATTCAAACGATTCATGAGCTGTAGCAAGTAGTGGTATCAGCAGCCGGGCCGCCAGTCCGCTCTCGCCACAATTTATTAAATGACTTATCGGTTTTATACCCTGGCTGGTGATAATTACTCCGTTATCCTTTTCAATTGCCTGAGCACCCAGTTGTTTAATCACTTCAAATGCAGCAAGTTCATCCTCTGAGCGCCCGGGGTTGTAGATAGTTGTTGTCCCATGGTGCAACAATGCCATTGCATAAGCGCGCTGGGTCATGCTTTTAGAAGGCGGCACTGAAACGGTTCCGTTTACTCTTCCCGGATTAATGGTTACATGCATGTGTTCAGTGTTTGCTCAATCGTTTCCAGCGGCAGGCTTTGAATGTATCCCTCGCCAATTTGTGAGAGCAAGATAAAATCAATGTTTTTATTGTTTCTCTTTTTATCCATTTTTAGCACTTCCATTATGTGAGGTGCAGAAAAATGATATTTTACTGGCAAGCTATATCGCTCTAAAAGGTCAGTCAATCGCTCTGTTCCAGCAGTTGAAAACCCATTTATTTCGCTGGAAAGTTTACAAGCAATTACCATACCTATCGCTACTGCCTGTCCATGCGGCAAGTGATAGATAGTCTCAATTGCATGGCCTGAAGTATGTCCAAAATTCAACAATTTCCTGATTCCTGTTTCCAACTCGTCTTCCGCCACTGTTTTGTTTTTCCAGCCGGCACAGGTTGCAATTAATTCGGCTACAGCCTCGGGGCTGGTTTTATAGAACGATAAATCGTAGTCTTCTAACTCGCTGAAGAGCTCTGAGTCAAAAATGCAACTGTACTTTATGATTTCAGCGAAGCCATTGCTCCATTCTGGAGTGGGCAGTGTATCAAGGAATTTGACGTCGTACAGTATAAATTCAGGCTGATTTATTGTACCCAGTATGTTTTTATGCAGGCCAACATTGACGCCATTCTTGCCACCTATTGCCGCATCAACCATTGCCAGCAGGGTAGTGGGCACGAATCCGAATTTTATACCCCGCATATAAACCGATGCCACAAAACCAGTGATATCAGTAATAACCCCGCCACCAATTCCAACAATCATCGATTTTCTGGTGGCATCGAGTTCAAGCAGTTTTTTTGTTATTTCTTTAATTGATTCCGCGGTCTTAGCGTCTTCGCCAGAAGGAATGATGATGTGCTTGCGCCCTGCGAACAGTCCCGGATAAAGCGCGGCAATAGTGACATCGGTAAGGAGTATTAAATCCCTGTTGCTGCAAATCCGCGACAATTCTTCAACCTTACTTTTAAAGTAATAGTCAACGGTACCTGAGGGGAATGCAATCGTTTGTTTCATGTAGCAATTGATGGATCTTTTTTTAAAAATTACACAAATAACAGCCTTAAACTATACAGCCAATACTTTTATCATTTCCAGCATATCTTCGGTTATTGGAATTTCACCTTTTATTACCTGTGTGAGCGGTGTAAAAACGACATTCCCATTAACGACACCTGCCATCACCTGCGTGTTGCCGTCCCTAAGTGCATTAACGGCTGCATAGCCGAGCCTGCTGGCAAGTACCCTATCCGCAAAAGAGGGCGAACCACCGCGTTGTATATGCCCCAGAACGCAGGTTCTTACATCTAATGTTGGGAATCGGGTAATGATGCTTTCATAAACTTCTTTTGAACCACCGAAGTCATCGCCTTCAGCCACAACAATGATGTGTACTGTTTTCTTCCTCCGTTCATCACTTTCTATTTTGCATAGTACTTCCTCAATGTGGGTTATCGTTTCCGGTATCAGAATGTCTTCAGCGCCGCAGGCTATGCCACTGTTAAGCGCAATATAACCAGCATCCCTGCCCATAACTTCTACTATAAACAGCCTGTCGTGGGCATCAGCGGTATCTCTTATTTTGTCTATTGCCTCTATGGCAGTATTTACTGCGGTATCGAATCCTATTGTGTAATCGGTGCCCGTAAGGTCTTTATCTATCGTGCCCGGTATCACTACAGCGGGTATAATGTATTTTTCAAAAAAATGAACGGCTCCCCGGCAGGTGCCGTCGCCACCTATCAGTACAAGTGCATTTATATCGTGTTTTTTTAGCTGATCGAAGGCTTTTTTCATGCCCTCATCGGTCGTAAATTCCTTGCTGCGTGCTGTTTTTAATATTGTACCACCTCGCTGAATGATGTTGGAAACATCAGTAGTTTGCATAGGGAAGATGTCGCCTTCAATCATACCCTGATAACCGCGGCGAATGCCAAATACTTTAATCCCATTATAAATTGCAGTTCTTACAGCCGCACGAATGGCTGCATTCATGCCTGGTGCATCGCCACCGGAAGTAAGGATACCAATATTCATAGCTGACTAAATTGTACTCAAAATTACAGCGAATTGGCCATTGGTGTACTGTTAAAAATCTTTTGTTTTATAAAGCGATTTTTTGGTCGTAATGCTAAAAAGGGGCTTTC
>CAILMA010000212.1 GCA_903835145.1 uncultured Bacteroidota bacterium | reverse complement strand
TTATTTCTGCGGCGCATCTACAGCCATACACATCATCACAATAAATCCGGGCCCTGATGCAGGCGCAATTTCGGGCCTCGACAGCTTGTGCCCTGGCGATACCATCACCTTGCACAACACGGCAACTACCGGTAGCTGGAGCAGCAGTAGCGCAGCTGTAGCAGCCATAAATGCTGCGGGCCTGGTAACAGGTGTAGCAGCGGGTGCATGCACTATTTCTTACACAGCAACTAACAGCTGCGGCACCCTATCAGCTACCTATCCGTTCCTTGTTCGCACAGGTGCTGGTTGCACCAGTGGTATAGAGGCCGTTGGGGAAGGGCAGGAAGCCACAGTTATGATTTACCCTAATCCTGCGGAGCAAGAATGCACGCTGCAGCTGATTTCACCATGGCAAGAAGACGCCATTGTAACCATCACCAATGTAACCGGCCAGGTAACCGCAACTTATCAAATATCAGCCAACACACCCGTAAAACTAACACTCACCCAACCGCCGGGAGTTTACATTATCAACACGGCTACAATGCATGGTGTTTGGATGAATAAGCTCGTGTTGCAATAGAAAGCAACTGAAAAACGTATTTTCTTCCTTTTAAAATTCTATTGAACCAGCGATGTAAAAACGGCTGGAAGTGCCACCGCTTTGCAAAATAGGTTACCAGATCCCGTGACCCAAGCTGCCGAGTCGTCGTTAGGGCTTTGTGTGTGCCTGTATGCGTACATGTTCTGTTTCTTCCATTTATCAATCAACAACCGTCAATCATGCAGCAGGAAAAAACAATAAACCCGCTCCAATTTTTGCAGCCCTCACCTGTCATTGAATTTCAACTTGTGCAAAGCAAAAGAGGCATTTCAGCATTGTCTGATATATACCCATCCAAATGGCAACTATTGGCAAATCAACCGTCCTATTCGGATGCCAATTATGATGTGTTGAAGAAATTTGGGGCGGGCAGAAACCAGCGGAGAACAGCGGGGGCCGATGGCCCGCTAATTGGAGCGGAACAGCGCGGTAAAAAGGCGATTAATTGGCCACCGCAAATAGGCGAATCATCGCGCAGTCCAGCCCCGAAACGGTACTCGGAAAATGCATTCAATACGGGGAGCACATCGCTGAAAACAACATCGGAGTTTAATGTCCCGCTTTCGCTTTACATCGATGAATTTAAACGATTGTTTAATTTTTTTTATGAGCGGCAAAGCGAAAAATTTGAGGCACCAGGATTGTTGTCGGGCACACCCAATTGGAGTATTGAAAACCAGCTGGAAAACCCAGTTTCAGCTACAGATAAAACCAGTTTATCGCCAAATAGGAATAGCGAAATGCTAAGTTTCAACAAGAGCCCTCAATTGCAAAAGCAGGGGTATAAAACACCAATGAATCTCATTTTGAACCAGCTATCGATAAATGATTTTTTTCAAGGTAGCACTCTACCATCAGTGTTGTTGGAGGGCAGGGCTTTAGGCAATACTGAGGGCCCCGGATACCAGATCTCGTCACCCAAAATTCTTCAGGAATCGGCTGTTCCTAAGGTGCAAAGGTTGCAATTGCTGCGGCGTGAGGTGTCAATTTTTTCTGACAGTAATCTTCCAAAAAACGGATATTCCGTGAAGTCTGATTTAGGAGGCGGTAACCTCGGCCCCAAGGAAGGAAGGGTGACAACATTCTTTCCAGTTCTGGTTTATGGGGATTATGGTGGTGAGGCCCAACGGGGAGATTCTTTGACCGAACTCCTCTCAAAATTTGAAAGCGCAAACGCCACGGATAATGAACATTTTGGTAAAGCCGGAGGTCCGCCATTCGGGACTGCAAAGGGCAGCAGAAATAGGGATGGTGGGCGCATGGGAAGGCTGCAGGAAGGGAATGAAAACCTCAAGCCTGGCTACCCGAATTCGCCCGGGCGATCGGGCAGGGCAGTGACCATAAATGTAAATAAACCACTGATAGATTACTTTACGATACATGTGCAGGATGCAGCAACTGGACTTACTGGTTTTAAGCAGAAAGTAGAGCAGGCCATGATTGAAATTCTCAGCAGCATCGGCTAAGTATCCTGATTCTTTCCTAACTCAAATTGAATATAAACACGTAACCAATAGTGCGACTATGGCAGAGATAGCTTTTGACCTTGCAGGACTGTTTGAGCAGTCATTTGGATATAAAACACAGGCTTTCGAGCCTGAATTTACGCCTGTTGCAGGCGATAGCGCTGTTGTGCGCAATGGCACGAATACCCGCACTCAGCAAGGCGCGACGGGGTCGCCGTACTATGGCAGTGACGCGAACGGCCGTGAATATTATATGCCAGTAACGCTCACCTATGCTGATGACGTAACCAATACAACAGCCACTGGTGCAGCCGTGACGAACACAGTTCTTTTTGACCTGCAGTTACAGTACCCTGTTGTATCAGTGACGAGCCGGAAAACGATTATAGAAACACCACTTACGGAGCGCAGAGGGACTGTAAAGGAGCTCATAAACATACAGGATTATGAAATCGTGATCCGTGGTTTTATCATTGGGCAAAGCCACGAGTTCCCTGAAGACCGGGTCGCGAAGCTCAGGAACGTGTATGAGAAGAATGTGGCGCTCTCAATTAAGTGTCCGCTCACTGACATTTTTCTCCTACGGCCAGACCGCAGCGGGAGTGATCAGGTGGTGATTACGCAGTTGATTTTTCCTGCCGTAACAGGTGTAAAAAATGTAAGGCCCTACGAGCTGCACCTGGTAAGCGATGAACCCTTTAACCTCACAACCATAAACTGATGTTTGTACTCAACAGTGATATAACAATAGGTAATTTCCGGTTTAGCGGTGCAAAAAAAGTTGTGATCAGCAGGAGCATACACAGCATTTATGAGCAGGCGACAATAGTGGTGCCCTCGGTAGCACGGATTGCGAAAAACGGGCAGGATGGAGCTATAGAAGAGACAACGGCCAGCCTGATAGCTGATGGAGACCCCGTGGTGATAAAACTGGGTTATGATGGTGACCTACAGGAAGAATTCACCGGGTTTGTAACTCAGCGTGACCTCAATATGCCACTTGAAATTACCTGCGAAGGTTACAGCTGGCTGCTGAGCCGGAATCCGGTAAATATTTCAGGGAAGTACATGCCAATAAAGGAATTGCTTCAAACTGCTGTGGCAGGTATTTCTGAGTGTCCGATTAAAGTAGTTTGCGACCTTGATATCACCCTCAACAATGTGCAGGTAAATGGGACAGCGACTGACGTAATCAGGTACATACTCCGGTATACCGATGGTTGTGTATCGTGTTGTTTTATAAGTCCCGGTACCCTGTGGTGCGGTCTGGTGTACACCCCAATTGCGAAGGGTATCGATCTTTTTAACAAGGGTAGTGTTGCTTATAAGCTGGGGTACAATGTGCTGAAGGAAAATAGGCTGCAGGTGCGGAATGTAGCGGACAATCCGGTTGCGGTACAATACAGTAAGAAGCTTGGTGGAGGCCTGCGATTTATGGTAAAGTCTGACGTGTTTGCAGAAACAGGAAGTGTTTACAACAAGATACTTAATCAGATAGGTGATACAGAACCTTTGAGAGAACTGGCCGATGAAAAGGCATACAGGCTGAACTATACCGGATATGAAGGCAGCCTGCACACCTTTCTGCAACCTTATGTCAGGCCTGGGTGCCTTGCATATGTAGCCGATAGCCGATACCCGGGCGGAGGTACCTGCCTTGTGGAGAGCGTAAGCACGGCATATGGCATCAGGGGCGCGCGCCGTATTGTTGAATTGGGGCCACAGATAGGCTTTGCTAAAAATAAATGACATGAATAAGACGGCAATAAGAATAGGTGACAGCATAAGGAATATAGCCTATAAGCCCAACGAGATAATTAGCGGAATAGTAGTAGCTGGTAGTGTGGACCTGACTGAATATACCATGAGCGTGCAGCCAGCAGACGATGGGGCGCCGATAACCGGAATAAATCTGAATGCGATAACAGGCAGTAGCGACGGTGTAATACTGGTGCCTGCGGATGGCAGCAATGTGGTGGTAGGCTGTGTAGACGGGCCCGGTGAATGGGTACTGTTGCGTGCGAGTGAACTTGTAAAAGTGATTGTGACGATAGGTGCAGTAACACTGAACATGGACGGGAGCACGATACAGCTGCAAAACAGTGACGTGGTGCTACAGATGACGGATAGTCTGTTTAAACTGAATACGCCAGGAGAGAGCTTTTATAACCTGCTCAAGGACCTCATTAACTACATAGCTGCACTTACTGTCCCAACGGCAGCAGGTACCAGTGGCGTGCCTGTGAATGTGGCTTCTTTCAATGCTTTATTGCCGAGGCTGGATCACCTGCTCACGGCGTAACCCAAACTATAATTTTCACGGCCTGAGCACAGGCAAAAAACTACAAATATGGCGTTAAACACAGCAGCACTAAAGACTGCGCTGAAAGCTGCCTTTATGGCAAACCTGAGTTCACCAACTTCCGGACAATTAGCGCAGATAGATGCTATGAGCGGAGCTATGGCAACTGCTATGACAACCTTCGTGAAGACTGCAACGATAACCTATACCACGGGCCTTGCCAATTCCGGCGGGCCGGTGACAGGGGTATTGGGGAATATTATAACGTAGGAGTAAATCGATTACCTCACTAACACGAAACTAAATAGAAATGGCAAGACAAATGATGGACATAGGTCTGAGCACCGATGAGGATAGCGATATACTGCTCGGCGATTTTACAGTAGTGGAAAGTACTGCCCAGCACCAGCGACAACTCATACTCAACAATAAGGGCGACTTTAAACAAAACCCTACCGTGGGTGTAGGAGCATTTGAATATTTTAACGATGAAGGGTTGCAGGAGCTGATAAGGGCTGTGAGCATTGAATTTACAAGGGATGGTATGGATGTGCAGCGCATAACACTTTCGCCGGCCGGTGTACTGCAAAGCGAAGCGACTTATAAATAGCGAAGTGCCACTTGCCGTACCGAAAATTTATAACGACATGAAGACGATAACAATACAACCCAACCAGACAACCATTGATGCAGTGCTGATGGCATGCGGTACAATGGAGGCCGCAATGCAGGTGATGGCGGCAAATGATCAAAGTATTACCGAGGCAGTGGATGCGGGGCTTGAGCTTGTGTATGACCCGGCAACAACAACTACCGACAGCAGGGCAGTGCAGTACCTGCAACAAAACAGTGTGGTCATTGGCACGAAGCCGGCATCCTGATGAGTTTTTTCTTTCTTTTTAAAATACGAGTTTATGGCAAGAACAATTGCGCAGATTCAACAATCGATAATTGATGCAAAGAATGCCGATGCCACACTGAGCGGGCTAAGCAGCACGAGTAACGTGGCGGTGTGGCTGCTCTGGACCTACGTAGTAGCCACCTGCAACTGGGTGCTGGAAAATCTGTTTGATGCGCACAAGGCAGAGGTGACCGGGATAATTGCCACCCAAAAGCCACATACCCTGCAATGGTACGTAACCATGGCCAAACAGTTTCAATATGGGGTATCGCTACCAGCAGACTCAGATACCTATACTGTGCCCTCAACGGACCCTGCTGTGGTGATAGTAAGCTATGCTGCAGTCGTGGAGCTAACGACCCTTGTGCGGGTGAAGGTAGCAACCCTGAGTGCAGGTCTTTTGGCGCCAGTAACATCACCACAACTTACAGCGCTCACGGCCTATATGCAGCTGGTGAAGGATGCAGGTGTAAGACTACAGGTGACCAGCGGAGACCCTGATACGCTGCAGCTCAAAGTGAAGATTTACTACGACCCGCTGGTGCTTGACGCCACCGGTGCCAGACTTGATGGAACGAGCACTACTCCGGTAAAGGACGCTGTGAATAGTTTTCTCACGAATCTACCATTCAACGGGCTTTTTGTGCTCAACAACCTGATAGCGGCATTGCAGGCTATAGAGGGTGTGGTGATAGGTGATGTTGTAAGCGCGCAGGCAACTTACGCCTCGCTGCCCTATACAGCGGTTACTGTGGAGTACACCCCGGATGCGGGCTATATGGCGCTCGATGAAACCTACTTTACTGCAAATGTTACTTATGTTTCTCACGGGCCTATATAAAGCCCTGCGCCGCAAAATGTTACAATTTTAAAACGCTTAAACTATTCCTAATCGCTTTTTATGTACTACTCTATTGATTTCAGGGCACTGATAAAAATGCTGGTGCCGGTGCGGCTGCGGAAGCCCGTGACACTGAGCTGGCTTAAGTGCCTGGTGCAGCCGGTAACCGACATTTACAACCTGTTTGTACAAAACAGGAACAACAACCTTTACCTCTTGCAACACAACAGTCAGGTTGTGTATCTGCAGGCTGCGCTCAATGACACATTCGATGCAACGGACCGGGGCATTTACATCATTGACGGTTCGATTGCTGATCCCTTATTTCTCTTTCTTAATGCCGAGAATCACCCGCTGTGGCTGGGGTTGAATGCAGAGGAGGGTACAACAGCCTACCCGGATCCTCAGTGGCTCTATACGGGCGCTGAGACGGCTTACAATGCGTTTAATTTCCTGGTGATGGTACCGGTAGCTGTAGTATATGATACCGACCGTATGCGGGCATTAATAGACCGCTACAGGTTGCCATCGAAGGGGAGCTATATGATGGTTTCTTATTAGTCCTTAGTCGTTAGTACTTAGTACTTAGTACTAAGTCGAAAGTCGAAAGCTGTTTTTGTAGATAGACGTTAGTCGTTAGTACTTAGTCGAAAGTCGAAAGTCGAAAGCTTTTTTGTAGATAGTCGTCAGTACTTAGTCTTAAGTCGAAAGCTGTTTTTGTGGATAGTCGTTAGTACTTAGTACTTGGTCGAAAGTCTTAAGTTGAAAGTTTCGATTGGACCTGGTACTAAATACTAAGTACTAAGTACTTGGTCGAAAGTCTTAAGTTGAAAGTTTCTATTGGACCTGGAACTAAATACTAAGTACTGAGTACGTAGTCGAATGATTTTTGTTTTTTAAAATTTTCAAACAATTTTATGAAGTCAATAGATTTTAGTCATGCCGGGGGATTCCCGCTGACGCAGGATGAGCTGGACTACCTGCAGCAGGCCTATACGGAGTGTATAAATGCAATTGCTACACTTGGCAGTGATGGCTCAACACCGTTTATCATTAATGGAATGGTGCAAAGTGTGCCCGGTGCGGGTTTGTTGGCGGTTACCAGCGGCTGGTTTTTCTATAATGGGGAAATGATCAAGTTTACTGGTGCAACAGTAACGCCAATCGGCACTGACGTTCCAATAGTGCAGATAACGCCGGTAGCGAGTAACCTTACATACAACGATGGTAGCCTATATCCCGCTGTGCTGAACAAGACGGCGACGCTCGTAAGCGGCCCCCCGGTGACTGATGCGACACACTTCCCTATGAGTGCGGCAGTGCCGTTTCAGTTGGTGTTTGGGCTAAATGGAAGGGAGAGTGCCTGGAACAGCATAAGTGTGGGTACCTCTACCGCTCTTGGTAACGTGACCGGCGCTATTTACTACAAAAAGAACTGGCTCAACAACACACTCCATCTGCGCGCCTCCCTCACTGCCAATTCTGCGCAGAATTTTAATGCTTCGCCCGGGGCATTGTTTTCAATTATGGGGAATTTACCAGCCGGATATATCCCTACAAATAGCGCAAATTTTACAGCTTATTATTTTTCGTCCAATCTTTTTAAGGACGATTTGGCTGTCTCGTGGATAAAGCATCTTACGAGCATATTGACGCCATCTGGTCAGATACTCATCAATTTTATCCGGCCAGAAGTTTCTATTGTCGCCTATACGATAGTCTTCAATACAATAATACCCTTAGATTGATACTAAGCGCGTGAGACATTCTGGCGGGTGAAGAGCAGGATGTAAACGATAATGAACAGCATAGAAGTGATGAAGGAGGCTGCTATTTTGAGCAGGAGGGTGCCCATGCCGGCGAATGACCAGCTTTCTACAGAAAAATAGACGATGTGGTGAAGCAAGATGAGGAAGCCGCTGTATACAAGGAATGGGGTCCAGCCCATGTTTTTTACTGATGGCTGCTGGTTAACATATTCTGTAAGATTGCGGGGCATAAGTGCATTGAGCACATTGGTGCGCAGGTAGGCGATAAGCACGGTGGCGCAGGCGTGAATACCGGCAGTGGTCATAAATATATCGACTGTAACGCCGAGGAAGAAACCGAGGAAAAGCAGCGCCCAAACCGGCGTCTCGAAGGGGAGCAATAAGATGTAAAGCGGATAGATAAAAGGGATGAACAAGGCGCCTGCTGGTTCGGCGAACCAGTGCAGGGTTATCCTGTTCAGTATAAATACCTGAAGAATAACGATAATGCAAAAACGCAGGAAATTTTTTAAATATGCATTCATAATCTGTTATCTCTGTCTATTTTTTTACCGGAGGTTCTTCCAGTTGCTTTTTTTCGGGGTCCATAATGTTTTCAATCACGTAAACGTATTGCAGGCTGCGGAAATTGGTAGCCGGTTTGAGGTATAGCTGTTGTTTTCCGTTTTTCTTGTTTATTTCAACCTGTGTAACAGTACCTATAAGCACATCGGGCGGGAAGGTGTTACCGAAAGAAGTGGTAACTACGGAATCCCCTTTTTTAATTTTCGCTTCAGGGGGCATATCCTTCATCATAAACTGATCAGGGCGCTCATTGTCCCAAACAGTAGCTTTAAACGTACCGTCTTTGAGTTTTGCACTTACCTGTTGTTTATTACTCAGAATGGAAAGGATGCTTGCGAAGTGCTTCGTTACAAATTCCACCCTGCCTACAAGGCCGGTGCCGGAAACTACGCTCATACCTTTCGCAATGCCATCGGCAGAGCCCCTGTTTATGGTTATGTAGTTGTTTACGCCCTCCACAGAATTGTTGATGACACGGGCAGTTCGGTACACATATTCGGCATACTTAACAATGTGCACTGCGGTATCGGTATTGGTGATCTGGCGACGGACAGTTGAGTCCCGGAGAGTATCAACGGTTTTGTAACGGTCAACCAGTTTTCTTAGTCTTACGTTTTCGCTTATCAGGCTATCATTCATCTGGCCGAGGCTGATGTAATAAAACAAATCACTTTGTTTTTTGTAGATAATTCCGGTCACAGTATTGGCAGAGCTTACAATGTCATCGCCCTGCAGTGTGTGGGACTGCGCAATAAGGATAAAGCATATTATTTCCAGACCTGCAAATAATATGAGGTTAAAGAAGCGACGTATGATCAGGATAAAATTCCTCATATAAACCTCAACGACCTCCCGGCTACGGCTGGGAGGTCGTGTTATTTAAATTATTTTTTATTTCATCAGGAATGGCATACGGGCAATATTTTTCAGCGCCATACCGGTACCGCGCACTACTGCTCTCAGCGGATCGTCGGCTACGTGAACAGGCAATTTTATCTTATGCGAGATTCTCTTATCGAGGCCGCGCAGCAATGCACCACCACCGGTAAGGTACAGACCGCGACGATATATGTCAGCCGCCAACTCGGGAGGCGTGCTTTCAAGTGCTTTAAGAATAGCTTCTTCTATTTTGAAAATTGATTTATCCAGCGCTTCAGCAACTTCCTGATAGGATACCATGATTTGTTTCGGAATACCCGTTACCAGATCGCGTCCGTTCACTGCAATATCATCGGGAGGATTATCGAGGTCTTTAAGCGCAGAACCAACGTGGATTTTGATTTGTTCAGCTGTACGCTCACCAATCATAAGGCTATGATAGCGTCGCATTGCTTCCATAATATCGCCTGTAAATTCGTCGCCGGCAATACGGATACTCTGGTCGCAAACGATACCTGCAAGGGCGATAACGGAGATACCTGTGGTACCACCACCGATATCAATAATCATATTTCCTGTAGGTTCTTCAACATCTATACCTATACCAAGGGCCGCAGCCATGGGTTCGTGTATCATGTAAACCTCCTTTGCGCCAGCCTGCTCGGCGGAATCGCGAACGGCACGTTTTTCCACTTCAGTGATGCTGCTCGGTATGCAAATTACCATTCTCCAGCTGGGTGGGAACATTGGTTTTTTGGGATATACCAGTTTTATCATTTCGCGAAGCATACCTTCAGCGGCGTTAAAGTCGGCAATAACCCCGTCTTTCAGCGGACGGATGGTCTTCAGGTTTTCGTGGGTTTTTTCGTGCATCATCATTGCCTTCTTGCCCACTGCCACTATTTTATTAGTGGTACGGTCAATTGCTACAATAGACGGTTCATCTACTACTACCTGGTCGTTGTGTATTATCAATGTGTTGGCAGTGCCAAGATCTATCGCTATTTCCTGAGTAAGAAATTTAAAAAAGCCCAAAAAGCTCATTATGACGGAAATTTTATAATAATCGCAAAGTTGCGAAAAAAAGTACCTCTTTTGGGCGGGTTTTCCCAATTCCCGCAAAATTATGTAAATAATACTTGGTTTGCTGAAATTTGAAAAATATAGTCCAAAAGTTCAATTTTTTATCAATTCTGTGGCAAAAAACGCTTGGAATTGGGTGAAAATCTGTCAAAATGGTTAAATAGGTGTGATAAAGGTAATGTAATTTTCTCAAAATGCAACTTGGTTTGTTTATATATAAAGTGCCCCTGCTGTTTTGTTGTGCCGAATTGCAGCAACGACAATGCATTTGATATAAATTTAATATTTCTAAACTGTTACAATTACCCAAAATTCATTTACTTTTGCACACCGTGCGATAAGCACGGTTTTTAATATATAAAACAGCAAATGCCTCGCGATCTTTCCATTAAAAGTGTACTTATTATAGGTTCCGGCCCTATTGTTATAGGACAAGCCTGTGAATTTGATTATTCTGGTTCTCAGGCTGCAAGAAGCCTAAGAGAAGAGGGTATTAAGGTTATCCTTATTAACTCCAATCCTGCAACCATTATGACTGACCCCATAATGGCAGATAAGGTTTATTTGTTGCCTTTGACTGTTGAGAGTCTGGAGCAGATACTTGAGGAGAACCAGATAGATGCAGTTTTGCCGACAATGGGAGGCCAAACGGCCCTTAACCTTTGCAAAGAAGGCGAGGAGCTGGGGATATGGGAGCGGCACAATGTGCGGCTTATAGGTGTTGACATAAAGGCTATAGATAAAGCCGAGGACAGGGAGCTATTCCGCAAATGGATGATAGAAATAGGAGTGCCGGTAGCCGAAGCCCGCTCCGCCAATTCTCTTCTTGAAGGTAAAGAATTCGCCCAGCAGATTGGTTTGCCCATTGTAATCCGCCCTTCATTTACCCTTGGCGGTACCGGAGGTGGTATTGTAATGCACAAGGATGAGCTGGACGCTGCTCTGGACCGCGGTCTTACTGCATCGCCCATGCACGAGGTACTTGTAGAACGCGCAGTTTTGGGCTGGAAAGAATTTGAGCTGGAACTGTTAAGAGATAAAAACGACAATGTAGTCATCATATGTACGGTCGAGAATTTTGACCCAATGGGCATACACACCGGCGACAGTATAACCGTAGCGCCGGCAATGACCCTAAGCGATACTGCATTTCAGCTGATGCGCAATACCGCTATAAAAATGATGCGCGACCTCGGCAACTTTGCTGGTGGTTGTAACGTTCAATTTGCGCTGAACCCTGAAACCGAAGAAATAATAGCTATCGAGATAAACCCGAGGGTGAGTCGTTCATCGGCGCTTGCATCTAAGGCTACGGGCTATCCGATAGCCAAGGTAGCCGCTAAATTGGCGATTGGCTATTCGCTTGATGAATTAAAGAATCAGATCACTCAAACAACATCAGCCTATTTTGAACCGGCTCTTGACTATGTAATTGTGAAGATGCCACGCTGGAATTTTGATAAGTTCAAGGGTGCTGATGATACTCTGGGATTACAGATGAAATCGGTAGGCGAAGTAATGGCGATAGGCCGCACCTTTCCGGAGGCCTTGCAGAAAGCCTGTCAAAGCCTTGAAAATAACGCAACTGGTCTTTCTTACATAAGCCAGCAGCGCCTGAGACCTGAAGAAATTATTGACACACTAAAGCGACCTACCTGGGATCGTATTTTCAGGATAAAGGAAGCAATAGCAGCCGGAGTATCTATAAAGACAATAAGAGAACTTACGCATATTGACCGTTGGTTTTTATACCAGATACAGGATATTGTGAAGTTGGAAAATGAGCTGAGGACCTACAAGCACATTGAAAATCTCACGAAGGAAGTTTTGTTTGAAGCCAAGAAAATGGGCTTCAGCGATGAGCAGATAGCAGAACTAATGAAGGATTGCACTGCCGAGGAAGTGTATGAATACCGCAAGTCGCTTGGCGTAACCCGAGTGTACAAAATGGTAGATACCTGTAGCGCAGAGTTTGAAGCGAAGACTCCCTATTATTACAGCACCTTTGAAAACGCACCGGTTAATGCGGGTGAAACAGATGGTAAGGAAGTAGACTTTTTTACCGGAAGCGATGTAAGGAGTAATGAAAGTGTGCTTTCTGGCAAGAAGAAGATTGTTGTACTTGGATCTGGCCCAAACAGAATAGGGCAGGGAATAGAATTTGATTACTGTTGCACCCACGGATTGCTGGCCATAAAGGACTGCGGTTATGAGGCGATAATGGTGAACTGTAATCCTGAAACTGTATCAACAGATTTTGATATTGCAGACAAGCTTTACTTCGAACCTGTATACTGGGAGCACCTTTGGGAGATAATAGAGCATGAACAACCGGATGGAGTGATAGTGCAGCTTGGGGGACAAACGGCCCTAAAGCTTGCCAAGAGGCTCAATGAAAAAGGGATAAAGATTATAGGCACTTCTTTCGACGATATGGATATTGCCGAAGACAGGGGCAGATTCAGCGATATGCTTAAGGAAATGGGCATTGCTTACCCTAACTACGGTACAGCTTATACCACAGATGAGGCGATAGAAGTAGCAGCTAATGTAGGGTATCCGGTATTGGTGCGCCCATCTTACGTGCTTGGTGGCCAGCGCATGAGAATAGTAATTAATGACGAAGAACTGGAGAAGAGTGTAGTGAGCCTGCTCAAGCACCTACCCGGTAACAAGATACTTATTGATCACTTCCTTGACCGATGCCAGGAAGCGGAGGTAGATGCGATATGCGACGGAGAGAGTGTGCACATAATGGGTATTATGGAGCATATAGAGCCGGCAGGCATACATAGTGGTGACAGCCACGCATTGCTGCCAGTTTTTAATCTTGGTCCGCTGGTGGTAGACGAGATGGCAGAAATAGCTAAAAAAATTGCGCTCAGGCTGAATATTAAGGGCCTGATAAACATACAGTATGCGATAAAGGGTGGTAAGGTATACGTGATAGAGGCTAACCCAAGGGCGAGCCGCACGACGCCATTTATAGCCAAGGCTTACGGTATACCCTATCTGAATGTTGCGACTAAGGTGATGATGGGTGCAGTAAAGCTTAAAGACCTTACGTTTGACAAAAAACTTGAAGGTTTTGCAGTGAAGGAACCTGTGTTTAGCTTCAGTAAGTTCCCTAATGTAAATAAGGAGCTGGGACCTGAAATGAAGAGTACAGGGGAGGCTATAAGGTTTATAAAGAATCTTAGAGACCCATGGTTCCGCCAATTATATAAGGAAAGAAGCATGCACCTGAGCAAGTAAAAATATTAGAGAAGTTCCGGCAGTACAGTTAATTAACACAAAGGCAATTACCAATGAAAAAACTCCTTTTCCTGTTCGTTCTGTGTTTGTGCCGGAACTTTTTTGTTTCTGCTCAAATCACACTTAATTACAGCGACTACCCTGTTTCGGTTTTGGGGACAGATAGTCTGAAAGTAACAACCTACCGGTCAACTTTTCCGCCTTTGGTGCCAGCAACAGCTGGCATGTGGGATTTGAGTTCAGTTACAGACTCCGTTCCTGATTTTTTCAATTATCGGGTTGTGACAGATACTCCCTATCAATATGCGGATAGTAGTTATGTATTTTATTTTTTTGGACTTCCTTTTAATTATTCAACCTACAATTCCATTTCAGCAACTGGAGCTTTTTGTAATGGCGAAAAAGTAGGTGATACCTCATATTCTATTTCTTTGTTTACTGGAGGTGTAAGTGATAGTTTATTTGTAGAGTCACAAAGTGTATTATTTTCGTCAAACTGCATGAAAATTTCGTTGCCGTCCAGATACAATGATGTTTGGACTTCCCATTATCAATTTGATCTCAATTACCAACTCTCTTGTTCCTTTTTCTCTTTGAACCATGCACCGGGTATTGTGCGGAGTTTTGTAACTGAGCGCGATACTGTGACTGGCTGGGGGCAAGTGCGGGTAAAGGACCATAGCGGGGCCCCATCGGCATGGTGGGATGTACTGCAGGTGGAAAGAACGATAATTACAAGGGATAGTTTTTACCTGAACGGCACACTGATGCCGAATACAATTCTCACGACATTCGGGCTGGTGCAGGGTAGTAGCGATACTACCTATGAACAATGTTACTACCGCAAGGGTGAAGTGACGCCACTTGCAAGGGTAGCCTTTAGGGATGCCAATTTTACTACTCCATATAAGGCTACTACTCATGTTCAGCGCTTGGTGCCGAGCGGAGTGCCTACATTGAGCGGCAAAGCGGTTTTTCAGGTGTTTCCGAATCCTGTAGCGACGGGTGTGGTTAGTGTGGTTTTACCCTATATATCGTCTGAATTTACCTACCGGCTTTGTGATGGTACGGGGCGGCAAATGGCGCAGGGCGAAATAGAATGTACCGGGAATAGGGCCAATATCAAGTTGCCTGCACAGCTACCAACCGGTGAATATTTTTTTCAGGTGATGGAAGAAGGCCGTCAGGTTTATGCCACTCAATTGCAGATTGCGCGCTAATAATATGGCATGAATTTATTAACCGACTGTTACAAGACCGTTTCTTTATGGGCCGGTCTTATTTTTTTTGGTGCATTTACTAACGGTTTCTTATTTTGTATCGTCTTAATCTATGAACAGAGTAGGATTACTTCTTGGTTCTTACTAATTTACATTGAAAAAAATCAATTAACATTTACCCAAAAACAAACCAACTTATGAAAAGTAAAACTCAACTTTTAAAAGGGCTGATGATAGCCATTGCGGGGCTTGCAGGGGGTTACAGCCTTGAAGCTCAAACCATTAGTACAGTTGCCGGAAATGGCACGCTCGGCTATGCCGGAGATGCAGGTCAGGCGACAGCAGCGGAGATAAACCAGCCCAACAATGTGGCGTTTGATGCTGCCGGAAACATGTATATCTCAGACCAGTATAACCACTGTATTCGGAAGGTAGGTTCGTCAGGTGTTATTTCAACCATTGCCGGCAATGTTGATTCTTTCGGGATCAGAGGCGATGGAGGAGCAGCGATTTCGGCTTCACTGTTCAGGCCGGGTGGTATGGTGATAGATGCCAGTAACAATATTTATTTTGCTGATCTGGGTAATCACACTGTTCGTAAGATATCGGCGGCAGGTGTTATAACCAGGGTTGCAGGGACCGGTTTCAGCGGATTTGGGGGTGATGGCGGCCAGGCTACAGCAGCAGACCTGTATACCCCATCAGGCATTGCGATGGATGCTGCGGGCAATATTTATATAGCTGACCAGGAAAACAACAGGATACGGAAGGTAAGTACTTCAGGCATTATCAGCACTATTGCCGGTAATGGTACAGCGGGATTTAGCGGAGACAGCGGGGCGGCTACAGCTGCCGAGCTTAGCGCACCCTATAATTTAGCCGTTGACGGAAGTGCTAATGTTTACGTCGCTGACTTTGGTAACAACCGTATAAGGAAGGTAACACCTGCGGGAATTATTACCACAGTAGTTGGCACAGGAACAAGAAGCTTTAGTGGAGATGGTGGTGCTGCAACAGCGGCTACTATAAGCATACCACAGGATATTAAGTTTGATACGGCATGGAACATGTACATTGCTGATAACGTGAACAACCGTATTCGTAAGATAACACCTGCCGGAATAATCACTACAATAGCAGGCAATGGTACTGCGGGCTCAAGTGGCGATGGCGGGCCAGCAACAGCAGCTGAATTATCAGGTCCTTCGGGCGTTGCGATAGATAGAAGTGGCAATGTGTATATCTCCGATCAATACAACAACCGTATACGTAAAATAAGCCCGGCAACTACAACCGGCGTTGTTACTTATACCCAAAATGCTGATCTTAAATTATTCCCTAACCCAACACGCGGCGCTTTCGCTCTTGACTTAGCGGGAAACACAGGTAGTGCCCAAATTAATATTACCGACCTCGCCGGAAAAACAATTATGTCTAAGACAACTGATGATAAAATTGTAAATTTCGATTTGAGCAAGTACCCTGCTGGTAATTATATTGTGAATGTAGCCATGAATGGCAAAACATTTACGAGCAAAGTAGTTGTACAATAAATTTGTTTTTGCGTTGTGAATATGCCGGAGCTATATAGGTTCCGGCATTTTTTTGTCCGGGTATCTGGCAATTTTATGACGCTTTTCGAGTGGGGGAAGTTTACTACATTTAGTCCGGTGAAAATGCGCTGCATTCGGCTAAATAGCCGAGGGTGGGTGTTAGATACCAAGTAACTGAATGCACATAAACAATGACGAAATAAACGAATGGCTGAAAGTGCGAAAAATCTGAAATCGACGGCGCAAATATCGCTACTTGCTCTTGCCGGGCTGCTTGTGCTTTCCATTATTTATTTCAGGGAACGTCTTTTTTTTGCGGATACAGCCTTCATTGTGTTCAACATTATGGAGCATAAAATGCTCTATATACAGGAGCACAGGTACGGTTCATTTGTGACGCAGTTGGGCCCTTATATTGAGGTCTTGTGTAAAGCGCCGGTGCGTGTTGTGCTGTTGACTTATGCTGTAGGTTTTAATCTGTTTTACCTGCTTACCGGGCTCTATGCCTATTGGCGGCGTAAGTATGCCTTTTTGCTCGTTTTGGCGTTTTACTACCTGTTGCTGGTGAGCGATACGTTTTTCTGGCCCAACAATGAAATACACCAGGCGGTGGCGTGGATGGTGTTGTTTTTTGTGGTGAATTTTAGAATGGCGGAGCGCAAGGTGCCCCGCTGGCTGGCCGTGCCGGTTTTTGTACTGCTGGCTTTTTTTACTATTTATACCCATTTTATAGTACTGCTCCCCTTGTTTTTTCTGTGGGTATTTTTGTGGTTGCAGGGGGATTATTGGCCGTGGGAGCGGCGATATTCGTGGTTGCTTACGGGTGTGCTGGTGGCCGTTGTTTTGTCAAAATTTTTGGTAACCCGGGAGCACTCCTATGACGAGGACCACCTGCACAATATCACGCACATGTCACTGCGGGATATTTACAAGGCATTTACGACGCCAGTTGTTATCAACTACCTTATGCGCACGCTTACCAATTACTGGCTCGGGGCAATAGTGTGTGTATGGGGTATATGGGAGTTGGTGCGACGCAAGAAAACTGCGCTGGCTGCATGGTGTGTGGTGAGTATCGTGGGTTATTTTTTGCTGATGGGTATTGCTTATAGTGATTATCCGGCTGATGTACTGTTGTTTCATGTGGAGAGTGAGTGGCAGAGTATGGGTATAATAATGGCTGTTCCCTTTATTTTTTATGTGTTACCGCGGCTGAAAGAGAGATATGGGGTAGTGCTTGTTTCCTTGATTTTTATTGTTAGGTTTGGCTACATTATCGGTGGGGCGGGTCCGTTCGTGCGGCGTTATGAAGGGATGGAACAGGTGATGGGAGCGATGCGGCAAAAACACATTACAAAGCTCATGCTAAGGGGAAAAGATGCTGATACGAAACAATACATGTTTGAATGGGGAGTGCCAGATGAAAGTATTTTGATGAGTGCGATGCATCGGGACAACCCTCAACTTACCTATGGTTTCCTTGCAGAAAAGGATACCGTGCTTGAAAAGCAACTCGGCGAACCGGGAAGGGTGTATGCGAGTTTTGAGCTTACAACTGCCAACGGCTGGAATTATGACTATTTTAGGCCAGATACGCTGCATGCCTATAGGGTGATGACCAAGGAGGAACTCCTGAAGAAATAGTGCAATTTTGGGGATTGTAGGTGTATTGCAAAATATGATAATGCTTCAGGTAGGGAAAAATCGGTTACTTTGCCGCAGAATTGAGTGAATATGCAAGCTAAGAAGCCTAAAGATACCTTTGTATTAATGTCGGAGCTGGTGCTCCCTAACGATACCAACACACTGGGCAACCTGATGGGTGGCCGGCTGATGCACTGGATGGATATTGCCGCTGCGATAGCCTCGCAGAAGCATTGCAACTGCCCCGTGGTAACGGTTTCGGTTGACAATGTATCTTTTTCGAACCCGATAAAGCTGGGTAATCTGCTCACTATTGAAGCCAAGCTTACCCGTGCCTTTAATTCGTCGATGGAAGTATATCTGCGGGTATACGGGGAAGATCTTTCGGCGCAATACAAATACCTTACTAACGAAGCTTACATGACCTTTGTGGCCCTGGACCCCAATGGCCGGCCACGCAAGGTGCCTGATCTGGAGCCTGAGACGCCGCAGGAGCTGAAAATGTTTGATCTGGCACTACGCAGGCGCCAGCTGCGGTTGATATTGGGTGGCAAAATGAAGCCTACCGAAGCCGGAGAGTTGAAAGCATTATTTGGTATGGAGTAGCATAACTACTATGACACAAAAAGAGCGGTATAAATATGTGTTGGGTTGGTTTCAGGAGCACATGCCTGAGGCACAAACAGAATTGCACTATGGTAGTCCGTACGAGCTACTGGTGGCTGTGATTCTATCGGCTCAGTGCACAGACAAGCGCGTGAACCTTGTGACACCAGAGCTTTTTAAAAAGTACCCGGTGCCTGAGTTGCTTGCTGCAGCTACCTTTGAAGAGGTGGAACCGTATATAAGAAGTGTGACCTTTGCCAACAACAAAACACGCCACCTTATAGGCATGGCAAAACTGCTGATGGAGAAGTTTCATGGAACAGTGCCAGATACCATTGAAGAGCTTGTAGAGTTGCCGGGCGTGGGCCGCAAGACAGCTAATGTGATCATCTCTGTTGTATATGGGCAGCCCGGCATGGCTGTTGATACACACGTGTTCAGGGTCTCTGAGCGGATAGGGTTGACAAAAAATGCAAAGACCCCGCTGCAGGCTGAGCAGCAGCTGGTGGCGAGTATACCGTCTAAGTTGCTGGCCATAGCGCACCACTGGCTTATTTTGCATGGCAGGTATGTTTGTGTAGCGCGCAGCCCTAAGTGCCAGGAATGCGGACTTAAAGACGCTTGCAAGTTTTACCAGAGCGATATGAAGCACCTTGCTGCTGAATAGGGGAAGCCTTTCAAAAAAATAATTCTGACTTTTAAATTTAGCCCAGCCTTTTTTGTGCGAGGTGTTGTTGCATTCCGATTGCGAATGGAAGAGCCAGACTATGCACGTTTGAAAATTTACACCTCATAAATATAAAAATTATTAAATTGCATTCGGTTTATTGGCCCGATTATGAAGCGTCTACTTTTATTGCTA
>CAILMA010000211.1 GCA_903835145.1 uncultured Bacteroidota bacterium | reverse complement strand
CTGTTTCATGGAAAGTTGATACTGCGCCCTGACAAAGAGGCGTCGTCCCCGTTATAGTACCTGCATCCGGAGGTGCGATTACGGTGACGTCAAAACCGGTTTCCCGCAACCCGCAGACTGATGAGTAGATGTCATAAAAAATTGTGGTGGTTCCTGCGGACACGCCAGTTAAGATGCCATAAGAACCATAAGCAGCGATCGTGGCTATTGATGTGTCCGCTACCGCCCAGTATCCTCCGGAACCCCATGACAAATCATACAAGGTTGTTCCACCGATACAGCCTATCGAAGACCCGTAAATACGACCGAGATAGGGGGGAGGAACGGCTTCCAGTGAAATACTTACAGTGTCGGTACCGCAAACGTTACTGTCTATGTGACGAATGATAACTGCACCTGCGTGATAATATATGTAAACATAAGCACTTGAACCGATTCCTGTAAGAGTCGCTATACTTGGATCGCTGGTGGTCCAGTATTGCGCAAGGGCGGTGCTGTCGGCACCCACCTCAATCAAAGTAAAGTGAGAACCCACGCAAACAGAATCAGCACCCGTGATGGTACCTGGTATAGGTCGACTTTTTACTGTGTCTGCAAAATAAAAAGGGTCGGCGCAGGTGTTGTCAATAGAGTATTTGAGCACACTTATGCCCGTAGCGGTGCCAAACAAAGTTACCGAATCACCCCTGGTATCAGTTATTGTGGCGGAGCTGCGGGGCAGGAGCTGCCATACTCCGCCTAAAACGGAGTCTTTCAACACGGTAGAAGTGCCGAGACACAGGTAAGCCGGGCCGGTAATAATGCCTGCCGTAGCTTCCGAATCAATCTGAATTCGGAAGGTGGCGTAACTGGTGCCACATTCGCTTACTGTGGTATAAGTAATCGTTGCCATCCCCGCAGCAAGGGGCCAGATTGTCCCATCGGCCTCGTCGATAAAAGCAATACTGCTGTCGCTAATGCTCCAGTTATTATTGCCGTTATAGGTATCGTCGTAGAGCTGCAAAATATTATCGATACAAAAACGGTAAAAACCATAAACATTACCCGTATCGTCAACAGTATAAATAGGGTTTGTTGGTACTATGGAATCAATTACAACATAAAAAGTGTCGGTAATAGTACGGTGCCGACAATATACGAACCCGCTACCCTGGTGGCGCCAAAGACAATGCACCAAATTGTCGTAATGGCTTTTCTCCAGCATAAAGTTGGAACTGTCCGTTAAAAACCAAGAACCGTCGTTTGCACTATCAGTTAGTGCGAGATAGGCAGAAGTATCACGGGCAGCGATAGGAATGTGAAAAGTATCCACGATGGCACCATGGGTGTAGGTAAGCCTGAATGTACCTACTGTGTCGCTCATAATATATGCCACTGAATCGAAAGTGGCGCTACGTGTGACTGCTATGCCTGTTGTATCTAAAACCTGCCAAAATCCATGTCGTGCCGTATCATGCAGCGTTATAAATGTATCCGGGTGAACGGTGCATTTGTAGGCAAAAATCCAGGGTGGTGTGTAGCCTCCACCGCCACCAGAATAGGATGTGGCTATATAGTCGGTATCGGTCGTCGATTCACTATCTGAGAAAAACAAGACTTTATTGGAAATGCAGACCATCAGGTCCTCATCGTCATCGAGCGCTATACCCATGGGTCCTGTACCGGCATCTATATGGCTTATAGATTGTAACTCTGCTCCTGCCAGATGATTTGCGTCGAAGACCCTAAGGGAATTAGTATTGTGCTCGGTGCAGAACAACCGGCAGCCATTGGAATACAAATCCATTGGCTTGTTGATATAAAGCGAATCTGCTTTCACCATGGTACCCAAATTGTATCGGCTCACTTTATCGCTGTCGTATTCCGAAATGTAAAGTGCGGCCCCGAATATGGCGACCGACTTGGGGGCGTTGAGATGACTTAGTAATACGGTTTTGGTGGGAGTCGTCAGTGGGTTAGCTATTTTTATCAGCTTTCCTGTTCCATGCACTTCAACGCCGGCAGTTGTAACAGAATCTCCGCTTACGATGTATAGATTGCCAGCCGTATCCATCGAAATTCCACGCGGATTGAACCATGATGTGGGCGTGCCGGCAGAATTGCTAATGACCTTTATCAAATGCAACGACGGGTCATAGATCATTATGTTGCTGTCAGCCCGCTGTGTTTGCACCACATAAAGGTTGCCTGCATTGTCATACAAGACCCCTTCTGGTCCTTTTAAGCGTACTATGCTGTCGCTGGGTTTCAGCCCCATCATAAAACGGGTCAGGCTACTCCAGATTTTTAGCGTGGTTGTGTCGCCATATCTTGCGAAGCTGTGTCCCACCACTGCGACCTTCTGCCCCGAGCTTACAGCAATGGCGATGGGGTTGTCCACTTTTATTTTATACTGGTGGCTGGTATCCTGCCCATGGCAGGGCTGCACGTGTGCATAAGCAGGCGAGAAAACAGCTGCTGCAAATAAACACAGCAACAGCAATATACCGGATACCAGTTTTTTCATAAACCAAGCCTTATTAAAAATTCGCTTGAAAACTAAATAGTATTTAATATTCAACCAAATAAAAGGAACGAACGGTCGTTTTTTTTCACTAACGGTAAATTTTCATTATCGCTCCAGCACAAAATGAACAAATGCGACATCACTGCCGGTCACAATTCTGATGATGTACTGGCCGGAGGCTATGTTGTTTTTATCGAGGTCTATCTGTTGGCTGAAAGTGCCGTTTTGTGGCTGTGTATTCCCCATGAGGAGTACCTTACCAGTGAGGTCCAGCACATCGTAATGTAGGTTATCAGGCGCGTTGCTTCCCAGGGTACCGCTCAGTGTAAAATATCCGGTGTTGGGGTTCGGCATTAGTGTGTAGTTACCCGATGATTGTTGAATGCTGCGGATGCCGAGCCGGAGGTAGTCGGCATAAAGCACTATGGTATTGCTGGTGTCGGTGAGGCGAGTGGCACACGGGGTGTTGCAGGTATTCACGCAATAGATGGTATCGTTGCTGTACACAGCCGATGCCCAGGTCATGGTTGTGGCACCGGCCACAGGGTTGCCATTCAGGTACCACTGGTAAGTAGCCGGCGCACCGCAGTAACTGAGCTCGGAATTCAAAGTCACAATTTGCCCGAGGTAGCGCACGGTATCTCCTGAAGCACAGGAAATGGTGTCTGTAGGCGTTACGGTGGGTACTACAGCCATTTCCAGGCTGGGTGAGGTTACTGAATCAGGTATTGCGCAAACCGCATGGCTTACCATTATGCACTTTATAAAGTCGCCAAGTACGGGTACATAGGTAAAACTGACTCCGGTGTCTACTATGATACCAAATCGCTCCCAAATAAATAGCGGGGAAGCACCACCGTTTACTGGTGTTGGCGTGAAAGTAACAGTATCGCCGCTGCATAAAGAATCACTTGGGAATGCTGCAATAGTTACAGCAGGTGTAACTGAAGCAACAACAGTAAAAGCCTGGCGGGCATAAACAGTTCCGCAGGCATTACTTACCGTGTAAACAACAGTATCAACACCCGCAGAAACACCGGTGGCGGAAGTTCCAGATAGCGTTGCATGACCATTAGAAAGGTACCAACTGCCACCGGTAGCCGTATCAGTAAATGAGATGGCGGCCGACTGGCATACCGTTGAAGGACCAGTTATTGCACCGGCATAGGGTGAATCCAGGATGACCACGGACACAGATGTTACAGCGTAGGCACAAAAACCCGTGACTGTGTAAAAAATTGTAATACTCCCTGGCCGGTGCGGGGTTACAACGCCCCCATAAGGCGAAATATCGGCTATACCCGGGTCTGAACTCTCCCAATACCCGTAACTTACCGTTTCAGTGAAGGTTGATCCGGGGCCACATATTACTGAGGGTCCGGAAATAGTGCCGGCATCGATATAAGGGTCAAAGACACTGACGTAGATACTTGCGCTTGCTGTGCCACAACTGTTGCTTTCTGTATACGTGATTATCGCATATCCAATTCCGGTGCCAAAAATAATGGTGGTGGAGTCAGTTGAACCAAAAGTTGATACATAATATGAAGCTGAACTCGCCCAATATCCGGTTGCCGTAGAATCTGCGCCATCGGCGGTTAGTAGAGTGCTGGCCCCCAAACAAATACCCGAAGAACCCGAAATTGACACACTGGCCGGAGCGGTGTTCACCTGAACACTGTGGTACTGCGTGTCGGCGCAGGTATTATCTATATAGTACCTTACATAGCCGGTACCCCGGTAGGTTCCAGTTACGGTAATGGAGTCGCCGGCAGCGCCAGAGATACTCAAAATACCTGTAGTATCGGCTTGCCACACACCGCCAAGTATAGCATTTTTCAGAACAAGGGTATTGCCGCGGCAAAAGGCCGAAGCGCCGGTAATAGAGCCCGAGCTTGCGTTAGAGTCAATGATAACGGTGAAATAGGCTTGCGTAGACCCGCAGGCACTTACGTAGGTATAGGTGACTATTGCGGTGCCTGCCCGCTGTGGCCAGACAACGCCATCGGCCTCGTCAATAATAGCAATAGATTCATCGCTTATGGACCAATAGCTGCCGCCTCCGTAAGAATCATCGAGCAGCTGGCAAATGGTGCCTATGCAAAAACGGTAAGAGCCATAAATATAGCCACTGTTGCCATAGGTATAAATGGGGCCGGCCGGGGCAGGGAGGGAATCGACATTCACAAAAAAAGTATCAATGGTGCTGCCATGCCGGTAAAACACAAGGCCACCACCTAATTGGTAGCCATAAAAATTGATGACAGAATCGAAGTATGTTGGTGCGAGCGCAATTACTGCCGTATCAGCTGTGAACCAGGTACCCCCGCGCACAGAATCGGTGATGGTAACCGGGTGAAAAACATCACCCGCAGCTATGGTAACCGAGAACGAATCGGTGATGCTACCATGGG
>CAILMA010000210.1 GCA_903835145.1 uncultured Bacteroidota bacterium | reverse complement strand
GGCAGGTAACAAATAAACACATGTGTCCTGGAAATCCAGCCACTGAAATCTGGATAAAACGTACAACTGCGGTTTAAGCCCGACAGGCTCCTAGCTACTTCTAAATTAGAAGTACAAAACAGCTTTCGACTAAGTACTAAATACTAACGACTAAAGACTAACGAATAAATCAAAACGGATACCCGATAGAAAGATTCACCACCACATTATTGGCGCGCCATGTAGGGTCTGCAAAATCTATTTTATCCCAAACCCAACCGTAATTATTTGGCAGGTACGGTTTCTTAACCGGGATGGCGACATCGAAACGCAACGTAAGAAAGGATACAATTTCGAACCGGGCACCAGCTCCCACATCCATCGCGATATCCTGCCCCAACTTGCTGATATCGAATTCACCGCCCACTGTTGAGCTGTCCTTGCGTGCGAGCCAAATGTTGCCCGCATCTGTAAACAAAGCGCCATTTAGCTTCACGTTACCAGCAAACAGCGGTGTGATTGGGAAACGGTATTCAGCGTTGAATTCAAGCTTAATATCCCCGGTACGGTCAAGCGTGTTGCTGGTTCCGCCACCGGTAGGGTCGTAATAACTACCGGGCCCAAGGCTTCTTATAGGCCAGCCACGAAGGCTATAAGGCCCGCCAACGTAATATTGTTTAATGTAAGGCAGCACCACCGACTGACCATAGGGCATACCCACACCGCCAAAGAACCGCAGCGCAACAACCGAATGAGGCAGGCTCACAAAGCGCTGCGCATCAAAATCGAACTTGGTGTACTGCGCATACTTTATCTTAAACAGGTCATTAAGTGCATACCCCAGAGAGTTCAGCCCACCAAGCACCCCACCGGCTTCCTCAAAACTGATCTTCAGCCGGAAGTAATTGCGCCCTTGCTTCTTAATAAAATCACTGTACGAAAACGTTAGATTTTCCCCTTCTATGAAATCCTGTTTGTAACTGTCTTTCAGAAAAGCATTGTTATCCAGGTCTTTCCTGAACGTATCCGTTTCCCGCGGCAGCCTGATGATATTCATAAATGCCGGCGAAAAATCCCACGAAATCGCTTTATTCGGGCGCCAGTTATACTTGTAGCCGGCGCTGGTATTAATGAGCGTAAAGTACTGCACCCTGTCAATAACGTTGGTACCGCCAGATATAATGGTGTGCGGCAGGTTAGTATTGTCAAACAAGCTTGAAGGTATTGGTGCAAGAAATTTGGGCAGGTCGAGACTTGCGTTCAACCCATAGTACTCGGTGAGCAACCCAAAGTGGTCAATAAAGTTCTTGCCCTGTGTGCCAGAATAAGATAGCTCTACCCCCCCGTTAAGGCTAACCGTAAGCAGGTTTGCACCCTTCTCAAAGTTTTTGTTCCTGAAGCTCAGCGCTGCAGAAGAGCCTAACTGGTAAGTAGAGCCACTACTGGACTCTATATTGGCATTGAAATCGTATTTCTTATTCCGACTGAGGTAAATGTTGCAGGAGAGCGTGCTATCACGCCGGTCCTCAATTGGCTGTATGCGTATGTACTGAAAAATACCAAGTTCATTCAGCTTAACGATGGTCTTGTCATAGTCCGCCTGAGCGTATAGCTGGCCCGGGCGCAGAAAAATACGATCGGCCAAAACATTATAATGCACATACCTTTCGTGATACCTGAAAATGATGCCGTCAACAGTATCCTCCATCACTTGCACTCCTTGCAAGTCACTACCACCGCCATAGTCGGGGTAAACATCTACTTTGCTTATATGGTAAGGAATGTTTGCACTGTCTTTCTCTGTTCTTATAATCACTTCAATATCAGTCGTCGGCTTCTTGTTCGTCTTGGCCGATGATATAAAATTTATGGCATTTTCCAGCGGGTTCTCTACGTCCCTTAGGAAAACTTTATCCATGGTATCGAGCACAAAACGAATATTGTCTTGTGTAAACTGATAGTAACCATTATTTCTTATAATAGCCGTAATCCGGCTGCGCTCCTCATCCGGCAGTCCGAATGTGAACATCTTGTTTTTTACAAGGCGCGTGTCATCGGCTGCTTCGGCCACTATTTTAGCTATAGCGCTGTCGTCGATGTTGTAGTTAACTTTATTTATGAGGTAGTTAAATCCAGTTGTAATCTTGTAGGTTACCCTCGCTTTTTTGTGCCGCAGCACTACTGTATCTTTTATTCGTGCATACAAAAAACCCTGATTGAACAGATAGCTCTTCATATTCACAATACTCTTTGCCGCAAGCGCACTATCATAAATTACAGGCCGCTCCACCAGTTTGCTTAGGGCACTATCGGGCTTATTATGCAGCTTCTTGTACTGCAGGTTGTAAAACCATAGGTATGCCGGCAAACCAAAAGGCTTGGTGTTGAGCTTTTGCAGCGCAAGGTGCAACAAGTTATCGCGCATCTCACCCTTGTTGTAAATGATGTTATCGGTTTTCAGTGAGATTTTATTCTTCCTAAGCAAATATTGACCATCAGGTATATGCCGGGTAGTACTACAGCCTGCCATGTAAAACACAGCTGGCAGCAGTAGCACAATGTAAATCCTATATAAGCCAACTTTAAAGCTCATGAATGTATTACCGTCTTAGTAACTTTCCCCGTTCAATAGTTATCACAAAAGAAGATTGCAATCAAAATCTTCTTTTGGTGTAACCCCTATCAAAATTAGTGCCTGATACCTTAAGCCCAACACGAAACTAAGGTGCAAGGCGCCGGCTCCAAATCTTTTATGTTTTTGTTATCGTTTGCCCCTTTAAAACAATAGTTTTGCAATGCTATGTTATCAAAAACGCAAAATAAATATATCCGATCCTTATGGCAACAAAAATTCAGGAACGAGTATAAAGTATTTATCGCCGAAGGTACGAAGATAGCTGAGGAATGGCTGAGAACAGGTAAACCTATTGAAAAAATTGTAGGTACTGCCGAATGGGTAAAAGCCCATACCAGTCTTATAGGGGCACACCCCGAAGCCGAACTAATAACAGTCACCAACGATGAACTTGCCGCCGTAAGTACGCTGCAGGCACCAAATCAGGTATTGCTGGTGGTAAAAATGCCCCAGCCTTCCCCGCTACCCAGTATCAATGAGTGGTGCCTTGCGGTGGACAATCTGCGCGACCCCGGAAATATGGGCTCCATGATTCGCATTGCTGATTGGTTTGGCATAAAACATATCGTATGCTCGCACGATTGCGCTGAAGTTTATAACCCAAAAGTTGTTCAGTCGGCCATGGGTGGCCACTTGAGGGTAAATATTTACGAAACTGATCTCGAGGCGTTTTTAAGCACAGTAAAAATACCAGTATTGGCAGCCGCACTCGATGGTGAAAATGTTTACAACATTGCGATACCAAAAGCGGCCATTATAGTAATAGGCAATGAGTCGAAGGGGATTTCTGACCCAATACAAGCCATAGCTACTCAAAAGATACTTATTCCGCGCCGCGGCGGCGCCGAATCGCTTAACGCTGCGGTATCTGCCGGCATACTGTGTGCCTTACTGGTAAGGTAGTTGGTTTTAACAGTATGTCAAATATTATTGGCATAGCATTTGCGTTATATGCAGGTAAGAAATTCTCTTTTAGTTTTTAACAATCACGCTTTCATTGCACTTTTTACTTTGTACAAAATAAATGGTCATAGAATGCGTAGAAATTGATCAACTGCCAACAAAAAATACATTAAAAATATGAAACAACTACTGATTGCTTTCTTATTCCTTTCGGGTGCGGCAACGTCGTTCGGCCAGTCAGCTATGCGCATAAGCCTTGCTGATCGCTCGCTCATCACCGTTTCTGTAGACAGCAGGTACTTCAATAAACGCGGACAGTCTGTAACTATTGGCGACCTGCCACCGGGCCGCCACTATGTAAAGATATTTACAACCTACCAGAACCGCCGTGGCAGAATGGTAGAACAAACATCTTTTGAAGGAAGAGTAAAAACTTATAGCGGTCATATCACCTATTTCACATACGACCCTAACAGCAACACAATAAGTGAAACGGAACAGGAAATGGGAATCTCAGGTAACCCACAGCCCAATTACAACAACGATATGGCTAACACGCAGCCACCCGCTGACAATTACAACCCGGGCAACAACCAACCTGCGGCATCGCCGGTGGCTTCTACCGATATGGCGGCGGCTGTTGGTGAAGCAAAACTGGAAAAGGCTAAAAAGAAAGCGGCAACAAAGAACACCGATACTGAAAAATTTAATGCCGTTAAGGAAGCACTCGATAACGAACAATTTACGTGCGCGCAGATTGCCGGTATCATGGATATTTTCAGCTTTGAAAGCACCAAGGTCGATTTTGCAGAATGGGCCTACCCGAAAACAATTGACAAGCAGTCTTTTTCAATATTGAAAGATAAACTTACCTACCAAAGTTACAGGGAAGACCTTGATAAATTCGTGAGTAACAACAGGTGACGAGGATACTGGGCGGAAGTCGTAGATATTGAGTAGATATTGACTGCATATTTGTGCTAAAAACGTCTTGCTGGCATTTATCTTAACTGCATTGAGTTGTGGATTATGTTTGGGCTTGAAGTTTCGTGGGGGTTTACGAAAATGGGGCAGGTTTCATTCGAACCTTTTTATTGTGCAATCGCGCCTGAAATTTCGTCAGTAATTTTTTAGTATTTTTGAAAAAAACAGAGCGATGAATAAGCTTGTCATAGAAAACAAATCGTATGTAGTCCTACCTATTGAGACCTATGAGGCATTGCAAAGAAAAGCTGCGCTCAAATCAAGGCCTGAAAAGATCTTGTCAATAGAAGAAGCCCGGGCACACAGCAAAAAACTGATCGGAAAATGGGCCGCCAGATAACCATAAAAGAATCTGTCGCGGAATCAATTGCAGAAATTGCCTGGTACATCGAGTCTAAAGGATTAATAGATACGGCAGAGAAATTCACTGACGAGGTTTATGATTATTTTATAAAAATATCGGATTCGCGAAGGATTCACGCTATTTGCCGCGATCCCGGGCGTGCGCTGTTTGGATATCGGTGTATACCTTATAAAAAGAAATACACAATTGTTTTTTAGAGACGGTCGACGAACAAAAAGTTTGTGAGTTCACTCCTTCAAAAAACATTTATTGGTAGTTTGATGCGTCTTCGGCAGTAGCGAAACAGCGCT
>CAILMA010000209.1 GCA_903835145.1 uncultured Bacteroidota bacterium | reverse complement strand
AGTCAAGTATTTTTTCGTCCACATCAATGTCAAATTTCCTGCCGAAAATACAATCCGTCGCCATAATCCTGTCAAAATCCTCTGCGACAAAAATATTGGGGCGGGCTGCTCCCGGCTCCGGCCAGTTGATGTAGCGATAGTGGTTATTCACTACCCTGTCTTTAAATGGCGAGTTCATAATTATAGTCTGGAAAATGAATTCGTCACTGCCCCATGTAAGCTTTAAAAACTTACTCAGTTTGGGATTTGCATCTATAAATTCTGTCACATACATAGCACAGTCCTGGCTCAGTGTCCAGAAAGTCTCCTGCCCGTATAGCTTCATATCTAAAGGAAACTTCCTCTTTGGAGTGACAGAATTGATGGCATTCGCTATTCTGTGCTTCCCGGTAAAACTGAAATCCGTAAAATGGTAACGGTCAACTCTTGATTGTGCTTCTGTCCAGTCTTCCTCAAAATCTCTGAAGAGCATAAATTCTTTCCCTGCATTTCTTTTAAGAAAGTCAGAGATATATGCCACCGGTTTTAAAGGATAATCCTGTCCGCTGATGAGGTTGATAAAATCATATTTTTTGCCGGTAGCAGCTATATACCGCATTCCGCACAGTATTGCCTCCACCAGTGTATATCCCGCCCATTTTATGTCGATCCGGTTATCAACAAAAAAGACATTCGGCATGTGCTGTATCTCACGATGGGTGTCTATATCCACCTTCTTATCCAGGTGCACATAAAAGTCAAACTCGCCATTATTCAGCCTGTGGATAAGTCTTTGCGTCTGTCTTGGCGAGGTATAGGTCATGATCAATACCGCGTACTTCATTTTCAGGTGATTTCAGTTTTCGGGTTATTCAAAAAAGTCGAAAAAGCAGTCGTTCAACATTTCTTTTTCGGACCAAGCGCTTAGTCGCAATTGCGGTCTAAGAAATCAAAAATAGCAGAATCTACAGTATAGTCAAACTTACGGGTATAAAATTTGCCTGAAGACAATAAGCCCGGGCCATGTTCCATTTTGAAAACCACAGGACGGAAACCAGGGTCCAGCAAACAATATCTCAAATTGTTATTCACTATTGTGTACAGCAAGTGCGAGTTACATAGTATCGTTTGAAAGAACACTTCATCTATACACCATGTCATTTTAAAGAAACGTCTTGCGGCACTGTTGCTTTTAATAAATTGAATTACATAGGCAGCTGCGGCAGGTGTGATGGTCAGCCATTGAGAACGTCCATAAGCAACCATACCATCCGGCAACTTCCTGTTCGGCAAAATTTTATTGATCAGGGACGACAGTTGGTAACGTCCCGGGAAACCATAACTGCTCAGATCATACCTGTTCATCCTTACCTGGCCATGTACCCAATCGTCAAATATTTTGTCGTACCACATGAATGTCTTACCCGGATTTGCAGATAAAAATTCATGGATTTTCTCGTTGCTCTGAAGCGGGTAATCATTTCCGCTCAGTAAATTGATGTGGCTGTACTCAATTCCTGTTTCCAGTATTTCTTCCATGCTATTTAGTGTTGCCTGGATAACGCTGTACTCGCCCCACATTACATTCACCCTGTCTTTTACAAAACGGGCATTCGGCAGTTTACCTACTTGCTCGTATTCATTTATGTTGGTTTTAGCATCCAGGTGAACGTAAATGTCTGCATCTGCATGACCGAGGCGCTTTACCAGGCGCTCCAATTGCAAAGGGTGATTATGTGCCAGTATCAGGTGAGCTAATTTCATTTTAGCGATGGTGTTGAGACAAATATAACAATACGCTCCGCGCCTGCGCACCAGATCGCTAGATTTTTTATAAACTTGATCTATTACCACAAAAAACGAGGCGAAGAAACAGAGCTTTTCTGCT
>CAILMA010000208.1 GCA_903835145.1 uncultured Bacteroidota bacterium | reverse complement strand
GGCATACGGTTGGGTCTTATTTTTCGTTTGAGACAGATAATACCGTGTTTTATGATACTTTGCTGCCTGACCACCCTATGAACTTTGACATTGAAGAGTTTGGGCCTGATGTGATAGTGCATTGCGGTGCACTCACTCATGTAGACTACTGCGAAACCCATGAACAGGAGAGCTACGAGAAAACAGTACAAAGCACCATAAACCTGATAGCCGTTGCCAAGGCATGCAAAGCGAAAATGGTTTACCTCTCTACAGACTATGTATTTGACGGGAAAGACGGCCCCTACAAAGAGGATGCGCCCATGAATCCGCTCTCGGTATATGCGCGGCATAAACTGGAAGCAGAGCAAATGATACTAAAAGAAATACCGGATTCGCTTGTGCTAAGGGTAACCAATGTATATGGTAATGAGCTGAGGGGTAAGAACTTTATAGCCCGCATCATAGACCAATGCTTTAATAATCAAAAGCTAATGCTCAAGCTGCCATTCGACCAATATGCCTCTCCTGCCTGCGCATGGGATATTGCAAGGGCTATGCATGTGTTGCTCAACGATAATAAAACGGGCATTTATCACATAGGTGGCAGTGAGTACCTGAACAGGGTAGAGCTGGCAAAGATAGTGCTGAGTTATTTCCCCGATGCAGACTATGAGCTGATACCAATATCTACAGCGGAACTCAAACAGCCGGCAGCCCGCCCATTGCTGGGTGGTTTTATCTGCAACAAATTTCTTGGGGAATACCCTGATTTCGTATTTGGTACCATTGATGACTATATGAAGGCAGTATTGGCAGAACGGAAAGATTGGATCAACTAACGCGCCACACGGTATGAATATAGTAATCCGCAAACTGGTGCTACTGGAGGAAATGCTGCCTAATTTAGAGCTGATAAGACAGCTCTCGCCGCAGCTTGAAGCGGCGGGATACCGAGCGATGCTGGCCGACATGATTCCCCATAACTATTTTCAAGTGGGCGCATATGCCGATGGGGAATGTATTGCGGTATCGGGTTATTGGATAGCAACCAAACTTTATAGCGGTAAGTACCTGGAGATAGACAATTTTGTGGTGGACAAAGCATTTCGTGGTAAGGCAGTAGGTAAGCAATTGCTGGACTGGATGTTGCAGGAAGCGAGGGACAACAATTGTAATATGGCCATGCTGGATGCTTATGTAGAAAATTTCAAGGCCCACCATTTTTATTACCGCGAGGGGTTTATAGCGAGGGGATTCCACTATCTTAAACAACTATAATGTTTCTGTAATTTTTTTGTAACGTATTAAGCAATAGGTATTTGAGTCCTACATTTGGCAAATGGAACAAAAAGAAGAATTGGTGGTGCTGGTGGATGAGCAGGATAAAGAGGTAGGCACAATGGAAAAACTGGAGGCCCACCGCGAGGGCAGGTTACACAGGGCTATATCAGTTTTTGTTTTTAATAATAAGAGAGAACTTTTGTTGCAAAGGCGGGCCAGTGGCAAGTACCACTCACCCGGCCTGTGGACGAATACCTGCTGCACCCACCCCCGCCCGGGTGAGTCGCCAAGGGATGCGGCGCAACGGCGGCTGGAAGAAGAAATGCAGCTTACCTGCAAACTGCACCGCAAGTTTAGCTTTATATACAAGGCCGCACTTGATAACGGCCTTACGGAGCACGAGTTTGATTATGTATTTGTGGGCCATACAGATGCCAAGCCGAAGCCAGATGCAGATGAGGTAGGGGAGTGGCGATATATGAATGTAGATGAGCTGGATAAAGCGCTGAAGGCTAACCCGGCGCAGTTTACCGAGTGGTTTAAGATTTGTTACGACCAGTATTTCTTTGAATTATTTCAATAAGTAAAAGAGTTAATAAACTAAAATATCGTTAAGGCGGAGGCAAAAAAGAAATTTAAAGGTTAATTCCTTTTTAATTTTCAGAAAATCTCCTTAGCATTGCACTCTGATTGCATAGTTCGATGGTGTAACGGTAGCACCACAGACTCTGACTCTGTTAGTCTAGGTTCGAATCCTAGTCGGACTACACTCTTCAAAAGCCCTGCCCAGCAGGGCTTTTATTATTCAGGTCAATTGGAACATCGAACCATCAGATAAATTTCTTCTTTACACAAATTTTAGTCTGAGGACTTTTTTATCAATTTTTGTGAGTAATACCAGTTATTGGTATCTTTGATAAAAGCATTTTATGGCACATAATACTTCAGTTTTATTGGGCGATCATTTTGAGAAGTTTATTTCAGACGAAGTTTCATCAGGCAAGTATAATTCTGCAAGTGAAGTAATAAGGACTGCCTTAAGATTAATGGAAGCTCAAGAGCAAAAAAAGCAGGCCCTTAACGAGGCGCTTCGCCTTGGCGAAAAGAGCGGATTTGAAAAGAACTTTGACCCCAAAGCCCACTTGAAGAAACTGAATGCATCAATTTTATGAAATCATTGCCTTATATTGTCAGCAAAAAGGCACTTACCGATCTTGATGATATCTGGTATTATACCGTTGAAAAATGGTCTGTGGATCAGGCAAACCGTTATGCGGACTTCGTCACTCAAAGTGACTCCTGTATTGCGTCTTTTGGTCATGTTATCTGTGTTAAAGTTGTGACTAATTCTCAACTTTGACACAGTTTAATTTACGCCCTC
>CAILMA010000207.1 GCA_903835145.1 uncultured Bacteroidota bacterium | reverse complement strand
GGCAGCACCAGCAGTACTGACAGACAAAAGGCTATTGAAAATTTTCAGAATAATGACGAATGCAGAGTATTCCTAATTTCGCTGAAAGCCGGTGGTGTCGGGCTTAATTTGACTGCAGCCGATTATGTTTATATAGTTGATCCATGGTGGAATCCGGCTGTTGAGCAACAAGCGATTGACCGAACACATCGTATCGGACAAACCAAAAATATCTTTGCATACAGAATGATTTGTATTGATACGATTGAAGATAAAATTCTACAGCTTCAGGAACGCAAACGGAAACTGGCAAGCGAACTAATCACCGATGATGCCAATTTTGTAAAAGCACTGAGCAAGGCTGATGTGGAATATTTATTCAGTTAGGATTGATAGAAACACGGATAACGCTGATTGGGACTGATTTTAACTTTTAGGTTTTCACTTTTGACTTTTGACTTTTTTATTTATCCTCCAAAGTTCTTCGAATCAAATCAGCCTCAAATCCTTTTTGAACCATAAAGTCCTGAAGTTTTTTTCTTTTAACGAATAAGTTTTTTTCTGTCTTCAATAGTTTCTTTTTCTGATCAAGCAATTTTTTGAGTGTTTTCAAATAATCAACTTCATCAATTTCAGACAATGCTTTTTTGATACAGTATTCGCTGATATTTTTTTGTTTTAATTCGTACTTGATTTTTATTTTCCCCCATTGTTTTATCCTGAATTTTCCGCCTGCAAACTGAATCGCAAATCTTTCTTCATTCAGATAATTGTCCTGAACCAGTTCTGAAATAATTTCTTCAACCGAGTTTTTGTATAATCCCAAACTGTATAATTTCTCCCGAACATCTTTGTGACAACGTTCCTGATAAGCACAAAACTGCCTCGCTTTTTGCATTGCCTGATCTTTCGTGAGTGGAATTTTGTACATAATTGCCACAAAAATAAGTCGCTATGTGAATCTGTGTAAAATTTTAATTTCGAGCGAAATAAATTTTACATACCTTGAGGATTGTTATAGGTCTTATCAATTATCTTTGTTTTTATAATAAAATCACATATGAAGTTCATCGTTTCGTCATCGGCATTGCTAAAGCAATTGCAACAAATTAACGGAGTTATTAATGCCAATACCGTGCTGCCCATTTTGGAAGATTTTCTATTCGAAATAGATAAAAGCAAACTAACGGTTGTGGCTACCGATCTGGAAACAGTGATGAAAGTTCATCTGGATGTAGAAGCCAAAGACAGTGGCAAGGTTTGCATTCCTGCAAAGATTCTGATTGATTCTTTAAAAAATATTTCAGAGCAGCCGCTTACATTTAATATTGATAAAAACTTTGGCGTAGAAATAACCAGCGACAATGGAAAGTACAAGGTAATGGGCGAAAACCCCGATAATTTTCCCAAAGAGCCGGCAGCCGATGATACCAACAGTTTCACCATCAGCAGCACTGCATTAATCACGGCCGTAAATAAAACACTTTTTGCAGTAAGCAACGATGACTTAAGGCCTGCTATGACCGGTGTATTTTTTGAACTTACCAAAACCGGTGTTCAGTTTGTTGCCACAGATGCGCACAGGCTGGTTCGTTATAAAAGAACTGATGTAAGCAGCCCTAAAACAGAGAGCTTTATCGTTCCCAAAAAACCATTGACTCTTTTAAAAAACGCGTTACCTGATAACGAGGATGAATTAACCATCAGTTATAACAGCAACCACCTGTTTGTAACGCATGGCTCTACTCAATTAATTTGCCGGCTGATTGATGCACGTTTCCCCGATTATAAAGTGGTTATCCCAACAGACAATCCTTATAAACTGGTCGTAAACCGCAGCGATTTTCAAAATGCACTGCGCCGCATTAGTGTATTCAGCAATAAAAGCACCAACCAGGTAGCGTTAACCATTAGTGGAAGCGAATTACAACTGGCCGCCCAGGATGGTGATTTTAGTTTTGAAGGAAATGAACGCATGAATTGCCAGTACGACGGCGAAGACCTGCAGATTGCTTTTAACGCCAAATTCCTGATTGAAATATTGAATGCCACCAGCAGTGAAGAAGTGAAAATAGAATTATCAACTCCTACCAAAGCAGGTATCTTAAAACCTGTTGAGGAAACTGAAGGAGAAGAACTGTTAACCCTGGTAATGCCTTTGATGCTGAACAATTAAAACGTACTGATATCGGTAGATTAAAAAAGCCCGCCATTAACCGGCGGGCTTTTTTAATGCCTGAATTACTTCACCGGATCCGGTAACGTAATTTTTTCCAGGTTTGCCTGGCGGCATAGCGCATTAAACCCGGCAATATCTTTTTGTATCAGCGCCTTGTATGCTGCCTGTAAAGGTTTCCACTGCGCATCCAGCTCTGCCAGCCTTTGTTCCTGGCCGGCTGTAACAGTTGGAATGTTCACATCCATTTCGCCTTTTACAAAAATATAATCGGCACTTAATTTATTGACAAAGTTGATGACATCATCATTGCTTTCTGCCTTGGGCTGCACCATTTTTTCTTCCCACTCAATCATTTTCCTGATTACGTTTTTACCACTATCGGTAATTGCTTTGTAAGCAGGCTTCCCTTCTATTATGTCAAGCAGGTCGCTTACCTGTTTACGTGCTGTACGAATATTATTTACATCTGCATGCATGTCAGAAATAGCCTGGTCAATCGCCTCCAGCAGTTTTTCCTGTTGTTTATATGCGGCATCTGTAGCATTAATTCGCGGATCGGCCAGTACTTTAAAGCTGACGGTTTTTTCAACAGTACCTGCTTTTAATTTGACCAAAAATTTACCGGGTGATACTTTACGCCCCTGGTAACTTCCTTCAATAAAAACATTGGGCACAGCGGTTAATGTTCGATAACGCAAATCCCATATAAAACGGTTCAGCCCTTCTTTTTTTGATAATAAAGGATCAGGTGAAGGCCCGCCAATAAAACTGATAAATTTCGGATCGGGTTTGTCTGAATAACTTCTAACCACATTACCGTTTTCATCCAGTATATCT
>CAILMA010000206.1 GCA_903835145.1 uncultured Bacteroidota bacterium | reverse complement strand
GAACACAAGTACAGAAGCTGGTAAAAGACTAAAAATATATACTATCTATTACCTGAAAGAGGGATTATGCAAGGTGGCAAAATCCCTCTTTCGTTTTTATTAAAAGCGTGTAGCAGCAATTAAAAATTAGGCTGCAACTTGTTGTGGGTGTAAAAGTCGCTGATATACTTTACTACCTCGTCGGTAGTGTCAAATATCTTTATCATATCCAGATCGCCGGGGCTTATGTTGCATTCCTGCTCCTGCATCACTTCCTTCATCCACTCAAACAGTCCATTCCAGTAGGTGGAGCCTACGCATATCATGGGTGTCTGGGTAAATTTCCTTGTTTGTATCAGTGTGGCCACTTCAAAAAACTCATCCATAGTACCCCACCCTCCGGGCATCATGATAAAGCCCTGTGCATACTTTGTGAACATGACTTTGCGCACAAAAAAGTAATCGAAATTCATGCTGTGGCTGCCATCGATATAGGGGTTAGAAGTCTGCTCGAAAGGTAGTGCGATGTTAAGACCCACGCTACGGCCTGAGGCCATTTTTGCGCCTTTATTTGCCGCTTCCATTATACCGGGTCCGCCACCGGTTATGATACCAAAACCCGCTTCTGCAAGTTGTTTCGATATGTCCACGGCGAGCTCGTAATACTTGTTGCCGGGCTTGGTACGTGCCGAGCCAAATATCGAAATACATGGGCCCACCTTTGCAAGTGTTTCAAAGCCCTGTACGAATTCGGCCATTATTTTAAAGATCTGCCAGCTGCTGTGTGCACGGGTTTCGGTCCAGTCGCGGGATTTAAGGTTTGAGAATTGTTCTTTCATTAAATGTTGTTGTTTGGTACAATTAACATCAGCGACAGGCAAGGCCCATCGCTGATGATTTTTTGTGTTTTAAAAGATATTGTATTTTATTCTATCACCACGCCATCTTCCTTGGCTTTGTAGGCTTTTACCTGCTCCAGCGCGTCTGGTATTACATCGCTGGTAATAACGATGAAGCTGTCCTTTTTCGCATGTTTAAAGGCATAGTCAATGGCTTCTGATTCTTTCTTGATAACTGTAATCTTTTTGTTGGTGTCCACCTTTTGAATGCCTTGTGTCATGAGGCCAATAATATCTTCTTCGGTTCTGCCGCGCAGGTGCTTGTCCTGCCTTATGATAATCTCGTCGAAGATATTTGCAGCAGCCTCGCCAAGTGAAATGATGTCTTCATCCCGGCGGTCGCCCACACCTGCTATTATACCTACTTTCACCGATGCTTCTACTGAAGCAAGGAACTTGCCAATGGCCTTAAACCCATGTGTATTGTGGGCATAATCTATCATTACAGAATAGTTGCGGAAGTGGAACATATTCATGCGGCCCGGGGTAAGCGCCGGAGATGGTACAAAAGTTTGCAGTGCCAGTCTTATGTCTTCCGTTTTAAAATCCTGCACGTAGGCGGCGAGCACAGCAGCGAGCGTGTTTGCGATATTGAATTCGGCCATACCAGAGAAGGTAAGCGGAATGTTGGTCACCTTTTCAATTCGTATTTTCCAACTGCCTTTAAGTATGGTTACGTAACCGTGTTCGTATATTGCCGCAAGGCCGCCCTTAGCGCAATGTTTCATTATTCTTTCGTTCTTTTCATCGAGCGAGAAGAAAGCAATATTGCAGGTGAGGTCTTTGTGCATGTTGTACACGAGGTCATCATCGGCGTTGAGTATAGCATATCCCTTATTGAAGACAGTACTTGCAGGTACGGCCTTCACTTTCGCGAGTTTTTCAAGCGAGTCAATCCCGCTCAGGCCCAGATGGTCTTCGGCAACATTGGTAACCACTGCTACATCGCAATTGTGGAAGCCGAGGCCAGCGCGTAAAATTCCGCCCCTGGCGCACTCAAGCACTGCATAGTCAACTGTAGGGTCGCGCAGCACAAACTCTGCTGATACCGGCCCGGTGCAGTCGCCGTGCATCATGAGCTGATTCTGTATGTACACGCCGTCGGTAGTGGTGTAACCAACCTTGTACCCCATCTGTTTCACAATGTGTGCTATGAGGCGGGTTGTAGTGGTCTTACCATTGGTTCCTGAAACCGCGATGATTGGAATCCTTGCGCTTGTTCCGGGTGGGTATAGCATATCTATTACGGGCTCAGCTACGTTGCGCGGCAAGCCTTCGGTGGGGTCCAGGTGCATCCTGAATCCCGGTGCGGCATTCACTTCAAGCACCGCACCACCAGTTTCTGTAATAGGAATTGAAAGGTCTTCGGCCATAATATCTATACCACAGATATTGAGCCCAATGATCCTTGCTATACGCTCACACATAAAGATATTAGTAGGGTGCACATAGTCCGTTACATCAGTAGCCGTACCACCGGTACTGAGGTTGGCTGTAGGTTTAAGCCACAGTTCCTCACCTGCTTCCAGCACTGTTTCCAGTGTATACTCCCTTTTTGTAAGTATATCCCTTGTGAAGTCGTCAATTTTTATTGCAGTAAGTACCTTTTCGTGACCGTAGCCGCGGCGTGGGTCCTGATTAACGATATCAACAAGCTCCTGAATGGTGTGGAGACCATCGCCGGTAACTGCGGCCGGCGTTCTGAGCGCTGCGGCAACAAATTTGTAGTTCACCACCAGCACTCTGTAGTCCCGGCCGGTAATGTATTTTTCGCAAATCACGGCACGGCCGTAAACTTTGGCAGCTTTTAGGCCGGCAACCGCATCTTCCCAATTGCGGATGTTTGTCGTTGCTCCCTTGCCGTGGTTGCCATTCACAGGTTTTGTTACGAGCGGATAGCCGATTTTATTTATGGTGTTTTGCAGATCCTCTTCATCGTAAACAATCCTTCCCCTCGGTACGGGTATTTCCGATGCCTCGAGCAGGTTCTTTGTTTCTTCTTTGTCGCAGGCTATTTCTACAGCTATGCTGCTTGTAGTACTGGCTATTGTGGCCTGCACTCTCTTTTGGTTCACGCCGTAGCCCAGCTGCACAAGTGAGTGCCTGTTGAGCCGGATATAAGGTATCTTTCTTTTTATTGCTTCTTCCACTATAGACCCTGTGCTTGGCCCCAGGCGCTCTTCCTCGCGTATTTCACGCAGGTTTTGAATGTCTTCTTCAAGGTTGTAATGCACACCATCTATGAGTGCCTCAGCTATTTTAACAGCAGCTTTTGCCGTATATATACCCGCCTTAGCTTCCTGATAAGAAAAGACCACATGATACACACCCTTTTCCTTGGTTTCGCGCGTTCTGCCGAAACCAGTATCCATACCTGCAAGTGTTTGCAGCTCCAGTGCTATGTGCTCTATTACATGCCCCATCCAGGTACCCTCGGCTACTCGGCTATAAAAGCCACCTGCTACGCCCTCCGAACAACGATGGTCATAGAGCGTTGGCATCATGGTTGAAAGTCTGTCTAAAAATCCCGGTATTGTATTGGTTGGCCGTTCCTCCATTCCTTCAAGGTCCAGCAGCATTACTATAAGTTTATGTCTTGAGGATGACCAATAGTTTGGTCCGTTCATCGCTTTTATATCCAGAATTTTCATACGCTGCTTTTAATTTGTGTATTAAGGTACTCACTTTATTGAGAAATGCAAATAATGTTTGGGGAATGTGCCAAGAGCAGCCAAAAACTATTTTAGACTTTCAAGGGCTGATAGCCACTCATTAAAATGGCGACATTCTTGTCTTATTTTATTCAGCCCTATTTCTTTAAGTATCAAGATCCCGTCATTTATTTTATCATAACTATCGCACACTGACAGGATTCTTTTAGATGGAGCTGTTTCCCGCTTTTCGTTTATGAGTTCGGGATCCGAACAGGAACACAACTATTTTCGTAAGTAATTGTAAATCAATATTTTAACACGGTAATTTTTCAATAAGGGCACAATAGAAGGAAAAAAATCACAAACTTTGCTCTTTTGTGGGCTTTTTGAGATACAAATATTTGTTTTATTTATTTATTTTGATAAACGATTAAAAATGGATCAGGGCCAATGAGATTGGCCATCTTTTAGATGAATTGAATATATTGTACCATCATAATAACATGCATAGAAATATAATGCAGCCCTTAAATTTTCAGGTATTTTGTAAACAAGGGTAGCAGTGAAAGATACACCCGGATTGACAAATGAATTTTTAATCCCCACCCAATCTAAATTTATATTTTCATCCATATCATATGTTAGCAATGCAGTATCCACTTTAGCCAAAATTTGGAAGGGTATTTCACCGGGTAAATCAACTGTTTTTTGGGAACAGTTAGTGTATGTTACATTCAAAATCAAAAATGAATTTCCTTCACCTGCTCGTGTCTCATGACTATACCCATAGCCTATTGACGGTTCAATTGTATATGAGTTGATTTTCACATGAAATTGAGGGCTTATTAAAACACGTTCCATTTGAATTATGACGTTATGCGGCTCTTTTTTATGAGAGCAATTTGCAAAAATTGAGCATGTTAATCCTAAGATAATGCAATTCAATGCTTTTTTCATAAATCAAGTTTAGAATAATAATATCACTCCAAATTCCAAAGATTAATGTTTTTTAATTTTTGCTAAAGTATTTTTTACTTAGCGCGGTTTTATTTTTTTGCCATTGCAATTTATAGACAGGTTGCCCGGTGCGAGCTCAGGTGTTTCTCTGTCCCCGCCTGCTAAATTCCTTCATTTCAGCATCGGGCAAACCGTACAGGTCAATAAAGGTAGAATGATAAACATCCGGGCATTCCCTGAACCATTGGGTGACGTCGTTACGGAACTTTTGGTAACCCACTATTCCGCCCCGTTTTCCAAGCCTGCGATTGGTCAGGACTTTTCTAACTTCAACATAAACATCAAACTGAAGCAGGTGTGGCCTCAATATGTCCGTTATAAAACGCTCTTCTGTAAACCCCTCAGCAGTGATGTTTAGCCTTATCATGGGTTACCTCCTATTATATTCTTATCCCACAAATCACCAAGCGAATAGGACTCCATCCAGGTCTCTAATTTGTCTGCATCAAGTCTTTTAAACAGCGTTTCGCCGTCTTTATTTTCAACAACAATAATATCTTCCGGCTCGAATTCATTTACGAGGCTAACCGATTGAGTTGAAACTATTACCTGTGATCGTTTGGAAGCCTTCCTCAGCAATCCAGATAAAATGGTAATAGCCGAAGGATGCAGTCCCAACTCAG
>CAILMA010000205.1 GCA_903835145.1 uncultured Bacteroidota bacterium | reverse complement strand
TGAGCCCTTCCTCAGCAAGTTTTTCGCTCAGCAGGTCCACTGCAGTATTGCTGGGTGCCACTACGAGTATTTGTTGGTGATCGCGATTAATGAGTGTTTTTATTGCCTGTACCAGCGTGGTGGTTTTCCCTGTGCCCGGCGGGCCATGTACTATCGCCAGTTCATTGGCGTGCATTATTTTGTTCACGGCGGCCTGTTGCATGGCATTGAGCTTTGCGGAAGGTGGTTTTGTTTCTTCTGTATTAAATGTAGGGCTGGTTTTGCCAGTAAGTACTTGCAAGAGCTTGTTTTCCTTTGGTTTTTCTGCAATAGCAATAGCCTGTTTGAGGGCATTTTGCATTTCGTCATAGCTATTGTCGTCAAAAAGAAGATCGATACCGAGCTTGCCATTGCTTGCCCAGTCCGGCAATTCGTCGGTCCTTAGCGACAATTTCAGTCGGTTGCCGCCAACGTAGGTTATTGTACCTTCTACCCGGTCGGTGGCAGCATCGTGATTGGAAAACAATGCCGCTGTAGCCCCGAAGCGTAGCTGGTGAGGCAGGTCCTGTTGCGTGGTTCTTTCTACTTCTACAGTTATGTATTCCGCCTTACTTATTTCGGTGTCGCGAATAGCTATGGGGTACCAACTGATGCCATTCGCACGGCGCTGTACCACCCCTGATGTCTGGGTAAGCTCCTGATAGGCTCGTTTGTCTTCTTCCCGCTCCAATTGCAAAAGTTCCTGCAACTTCCTGAAATACTCCATCGGGCAAAGGTAGGACGAAGTGGTGTTGAAAACAGGCGAATGATAGAGATTTAGCTTAACTGACTTACTCGCCATATTGTTTGCGCTTGCCCGGCCATCCATTTTTGCAGCATATCTATTCTTGCTGCGGTCCATTCATTGTTTTCTGCTGCTATTTTTTGCGTAAGCTTGAAAGAGCTTTTTGAAAAAACGTCGCGTTTAGCCGCAAAGGCTGCGTTTCCAAGTTCGCGGTTTTCACTTTTTTTCATCATCGTCATGTTACCGAGCCGGTATACAAAAGCGTCTTGCTCTTGGTCTGTAAACTGCTCCCAGTTGCTGGCTGGGTTTTCTGGCAGGATGTGCTCCAGACTGTATAAATCACTATCAATATCGTGAACACTATCGCTTATACGTTGCTCAAGCTTGAACAAGATGTACCGGACCATTTTTTTATTTCTCGATTGCGTGGTTCGCAATACTTTTCCGCTAAACGCATGATTAAAATTAGCGTCGTTCGGATAGATTGACTTGAGGGCATCTATTACCTGGGCCAGCGTCGTTATTTGTCCATTTTGCAATTGTTCAGCCGCGGCTGTATAAACCCTTTCCTGGTCATTTGTGGGTAAATTTCCTATTACGTTGTACCGGAAAGAAATGATGGAGCAAATTTTTAATAATAGTGTAAATTCTGTTTTTTCCAACTTGCGATAACCACAAAGTAGAAGCGGAAAAAGTTGCCTTACATTGAATAACTTCAACTCGGAAATGTAGGCACGTTGTTCCTGACTCCAAATTTCATCTTCGGGTGCTGAAAGTGCTGCATAAACATCTGCGTCCTTTTCCATTTCTCTAACCATATCAAATACCTCACGACGGTTCGTGATCTTCCCCCGGATTGTTTTAAACAAATCGGAAGAACGCACCAGTTTGTTCCGGCTGTTCCAATGGCTGCGCAAAAAGTCGGGGAAACTTTCGCTACCTAATTTTCCGACCAAAATTTCCCATTTCTCATCCAGCACATTGAGCTCCATCTCGTCATTAATTTCCCGATGTACAACGGAAAAAAGGTAATTTTTCAGAAGGTCGGTCGAGGATAGTTTTACACCTCTTGCATTCAGCGTTTCGAAGACCTTGTATGCATTTAATTCGTCGCCGACAACTATTTCGGTGAAGAATAGCTTGTCGCTTAGTTTGTCAAGAAGTTCTGCAAGACTTGCGCCATTCCTTTTTGTGCCATATTCCTGCCATATTCTGGTTTCGAACCATTCAAAAGCCTTCCGCATCTGGTGCTCGGTTGCCTTTCGCCCGCGTTGAGGCAATGGTTCTAATGGGACGAGGAAATTTTGATAAAATGCATCATTATTCCTGTTGAGCGTCAATTTAGACTGAGGTATCAGAGTCACCGGATTGAGGTATCCTATAAAAGTGCTCCGTAACTGATCTCTTCTGCGGACGTTATTTTCGGGTTCTATACCTTCACTTATTAGTCGGTCGAAGTTTTTGAGTACGGCGAGTGTAAAAATGCTCAAAGTGGTGAGCCTTTGCTGACTATCAATGATGTCAAATTTTTTATTATCGCTGGACTGCAAAACGAGGTAGCCCATGTAATGTTCAGGCTCGCCGCCAACCGCGAACAATTGCAATATATCTTCCCACAAATCTTCCCATTCCACATCGGTCCAGCTATAATCTCTCTGAAACCGAGGGACGCTGTATATCAAACCGTTTCCCATTATCTGGCGATAGGTTTGGTTGGACGTATTGAAGTTAAGTGATGACATACCAAGCAAAAATAAAGAAAACGCATTGCAATTGTTGCAATTCCCTTGAAATCAATGGTGCAGTAAAACTACCCCGAAAACTTCCCCGAACCCACGCAACCCTTGTATGCTCCGGGCGTAATACCTTCTATTTTTTTGAACATCCGAATGAAGTAGTTGGCATCGCTGAAGCCGCAGTAGGAGCTGATTTGTGCTATGCTGTGGCGGTTTTCGGCCAGCAGCTGTTTGGCGAGCTTAATGCGCTCATTATTGATGTAGTCTACCGGCGTTATACCCAATTGCTCCTTGAACCAAATGAAAAAAGCATTGCGGCTAAGAAACGCTTTGCGGCAAACATCGTTGATGAGTATTTTGCTGGTAAGGTGTTCGTGAATATAATGCAGCACGAATGGCAGCCGGCTTTTATTGCTTTGCATTGCAGCGTCAATCTGCACCTGCTGCAGGTGCTGGCTCTGCACCAGGCGGATAAGCAGTTCCTTTAGGTTGAGGTCGGCAAAAATGTTCTTGGCCTTATCTGCGCTACTGCAAACGCGCATCAGTTTATTAATAAGCGCAGTTACCTCCGCATCATTATCAAAATGGTATTGGTTAAACTGAAGCGTCCAGTTGTGGATTTCTTCCTTGTTGCCATTGTAATACTCGTTCATGTAGTTAATGGTATTATCAACATAACGGGCGTCTACGGCCAGTGCAATACACTGTGTAGGGGTTGTAGCACTTGCTTCAGGAAAATCAATGACCATGGTTTCGCTGGCTGGTACAATCACGGTTTCGCCCGGCAGGTAATCGAATGCCGGGTCGCCGAACAGGTGCATAACCTTTTTGCCGCGCACCATGCTGGTAATCACAAGATCATTGAATGTAAGCGGCACCCGGTAAGTTTCTTCGTATGACTCAAAAACGTTCAGCTCGCAGTTGTTCAGGTTGAAAATGCGGCGATGCTCCACCAGTGTCTGGAGGTACTTGGGATGAGTAAGATCAATTTTGTTCAATTGATTTCTGCCGGCCATTGTGCTTAAATAATTGTGATACAATGTAGGCCATTTTTATAATTGAATATAACAAAAGGTACGATTGTGCTATTATTTATGACGATTTTCCCATCACTATACCCTTTGATACATTGACCTTTATGGAATCAATAACACAAAAAAAATCAACATGGCTAATTCAACTGTTGCTGCTGCGCCAAGTACGCTTGCAGCCCGCCCGGCCTTCAAAGAAAGGTATGAGCATTATATAAACGGACAATGGGTAAAGCCCGCCAGTGGAGCATATTTTGATAATATTTCCCCTGTTGATGGCAAGGTTTTCACGCAAGCCGCCCGTGGTAATGCGCAGGATATAGATGCTGCGATGGATGCTGCCTGGGGCGCTTTCCCTGCTTGGAGTAAATCATCGGCTGCAAGCAGGAGCAACATCCTCCTGAAAATTGCACAGCGGATAGAAGAAAATCTGGAATACCTCGCTACTGTTGAAACGATTGACAATGGTAAGGCTATCCGTGAAACACGCGCTGCTGACCTCCCGCTCACCATTGATCATTTCCGTTATTTCGCTGGTGTGATAAGGGCTGAAGAAGGCACTGTAAGTGAGCATGACGAAACCACAGTAAGTATGCAGATACACGAGCCTATAGGCGTAGTGGGCCAGATCATACCCTGGAATTTCCCGTTGCTGATGGCCGCTTGGAAAATAGCACCGGCACTGGCGGCAGGTTGCTGCGTAATAGTGAAGCCAGCTGAACAGACACCGACCAGCCTCATTGTATTGATGGAAGTAATTGGTGATCTTATCCCGGCCGGCGTGCTGAACGTAGTAACTGGTTTTGGCATTGAGGCAGGCAAGCCACTGGCTACATCGCCACGCATAAGCAAAGTTGCCTTCACCGGAGAAACAACTACTGGCCGTCTTATCATGCAGTATGCATCTGAGAACCTGATACCGGTTACTATGGAGCTTGGTGGTAAGAGTCCGAATATCTTCTTTAAATCGGTGGCTGACCACGACGATGATTTCTTTGATAAAGCAGTGGAAGGTGCAGTAATGTTTGCGCTGAATCAGGGTGAAGTTTGTACCTGTCCAAGCCGCATACTGGTGCATGAAAGCATCTATGATGTGTTTATGGAAAGAGTGATTGCGCGCACCAAGGCCATAAAGATGGGCAACCCTTTGGATGGCACTACTATGATGGGTGCACAGGCAAGTGAAGACCAATACAATAAAATACTGAGCTATTTTGATATTGGTAAGCAGGAAGGTGCTAAAGTGCTTTGTGGCGGTGAGGCTTACCACCAAAACAGCGGACTTGAAAATGGTTACTATATACAGCCGACCATTTTCCATGGCAACAACAAAATGAGGGTTTTCCAGGAAGAGATTTTTGGACCGGTAACGTCTGTTACAACATTTAAAACAACGGAGGAAGCTATAGCAATAGCTAACGATACTTTGTATGGCCTCGGTGCCGGAGTCTGGACACGTGACGCACATGAATTGTATCAGGTGCCAAGAGCTATACAAGCAGGCAGAGTGTGGGTTAACTGCTACCATGCCTACCCTGCTCATGCTCCATTTGGCGGCTACAAAAAATCAGGCTTCGGAAGGGAAACGCACAAGATGATGCTGAACCACTACAGGCAGACAAAGAATATGTTGATTTCTTACAGCAAAAGTAAATTAGGATTTTTTTGATGGTGATTAGGGTGTGTGGCGGCAGTTTTTTACACTGCCGCCTTTTTGTTTTTTAGTAAGTACTTTCAACAGTGTTGCCCCGCTGGTAACTGTGACAAAAGAAATTGTTTAAAATTTTACGACTATGGACATCAACAGAGTTACTGCCACTCCTGAAGCTCTTGCGCTGATAGGTAAACTTGCAGCTATTAACGGCCCGCTCATGTTTCACCAGAGCGGCGGTTGCTGCGATGGGTCGGCGCCTATGTGTTTTGTAGCTGGTGAGTTTAAAACCGGATCTTCAGATGTGTTGCTCGGGGAAATAGGCGGCTATCCCTTTTTTATAGGTGGCGATCAATTTGAATACTGGAAACACACTCAGCTGATAATAGATGTAACCAAGGGGCGCGGCAGCAGCTTTAGCCTCGAGATACCTATGGGTTTCAGGTTCCTTACCCGCTCACGTGTATTCACCGATGAAGAATATGCCAATCTGGAAGAAACAGTGAAGCAATAGATACCGCACGGTTTCCGCTCTATGTCGGACAAAAAAATATCCCTGCCTGGCAAGGATATTTCTATAAAGTCACGTTTCGGTGGGCATTTTTAACGCCGCTCCTTCCACATTTTATTGAATGATTTCTCTGCGAACTGGACACCGCTTCGGTTTTGAGCCCATGAATCTTTGAACACCATATTTACTACCTTATTTTTCAGTCCGGAGCGCCCCAGGTTGAGTAATTTCCGGTTCATCATCGATTGTTTCCAGACCTTCCATGCCGCGTTTTCAGTAAACCCGTTGAGGTTTTCGGTTACGGAAATGATTCTGTTTTCCAGCAGCATTTCGTGTATGTTTATTTTTAGCGGGCACACTTCGGTACAGTTGCCGCAAAGGCTGGACGCGTAGCTCATGTGCTTGAACTCTTCCATGCCCTTCATGTGCGGTGTAATGACCGAGCCAATGGGGCCACTGTATGTAGCACCGTATGCGTGGCCACCAATGTTTTTATAAACCGGGCAGGCATTCAGGCAGCTACCGCACCTTATACAGTACATACTTTCTCTCACTTCTTTGCGCAGCAGGTTGGTACGGCCATTATCGAGTATTATTACATACATGTCATCGGGCCCGTCAGATTCGTTGTCTTTGCGCGCGCCGGTAAAAATGGTATTGTAAACCGTAACATTCTGACCTGTGCCATAGGTGGCCAGCAGGGGCCAGAAGAGGTGCAGGTCGTTAACCGATGGCAGCATTTTCTCTATACCTACTATAGCAATGTGGGTGGGTGGGAAGGCGGTAGTAAGCCGGCCGTTTCCTTCATTTTCTGTTACACATACGCCACCAATATCAGCCAGCAGGAAGTTGCCGCCTGTGATGCCAACCTCGGCGGTAATGTATTTTTCGCGTAGGTTTTTACGGGCAATCTGGGTTATCTCTTTTGGGGCGAGGTTAGGCTCTGTGCCCAATTTCTCGTAGAACACACGGGCCACATCTTCCTTGCTTTTGTGCATGGCGGGGGTTACTATGTGGTACGGCGCTTCGCCATCAAGCTGCTGAATGTACTCACCAAGGTCGGTTTCTACAGACTCAATGCCATGCTCAGCCAGAAAATCGTTGAGGTGAATTTCTTCGGTCACCATCGATTTTGACTTCACCACCTGGCGTGTATTTTTTTCTTTGCATATCTGCAATACAGCCTGCTGAGCATCAGCTGCTGTTTCGGCCCATATTACCTTACCGCCACGGGAAGTGAATTTTTTTTCGAATTCCTCGAGGTATTGATCGAGGTGTTCAATTGTTTTCCACTTTACATTTTTTGCTTTGCGACGGGCGTAATCAAGGTCAGCAAACTGGCGTTTACCTTTTACAACGCTTTCGTTGTATTTGTTAATGTTGAATGCGAGTTTGCGCTTGTGCTCAAGATCATGCGATTTTACTGCACTTTTAGCCAGAAAAATGGATTGTTGCTCGGTCATTTATAGAAATAGTGGTAAAAGTAGACAATTGGAACGGGGTAAAATTAAGGAAATTAACCGGAGGTTGAAACTTTATGCCGCTTTACCGGAGCAATTATTCATTTACCTTTGCGCCATGTTTTCGCCAGAATCAGTACTTGTTAATGCCCTCGAAACCATAAGGCTTGAAGCCGAATCGGTTACTATGCTTATGAAATATATAGATGCCGATTTTGTAGAGGCAGTGCGTATAATTCATGAAGCTAAGGGAAGGGTAGTGGTAAGTGGTATAGGCAAGAGTGCAATTATAGCCCAAAAAATAGTGGCTACATTCAACTCAACCGGCACACCCGCACTTTACATGCATGCTGCCGATGCTATACATGGCGACCTGGGTATGATACAGGCTGATGACGTAGCTATAGTGATATCAAAAAGCGGTAACAGCCCTGAAATAAAGGTACTGGTCCCTCTGATTAAGAATTTTGGCAATAAAGTCATTGCTATCTGTGGAAACGAAGGCTCTCACCTTGCAACCAATGCTGACCTTTTCCTGAATACAACCGTGGCTAAGGAGGCATGCCCCAATAACCTTGCTCCAACAACAAGTACTACCGCACAAATGGTGATGGGCGATGCCGTTGCGGTTTGCCTGCTGCAATTGAATGGTTTTACAGAAAGAGACTTTGCCCGCTACCACCCGGGCGGCGCGCTGGGCAAGCGCCTTTACCTGCGTGTTGCCGATATGAGCGATGCAAACGAAAAACCCCAGGTGAGGCCGGATAGCTCGCTTAGAGAAATCATATTTGAGATTTCAGGCAAGCGCCTGGGTGCAACAGCAGTTGTGGATAGCGACGGTGCGCTCCGGGGTATAATAACAGACGGCGACCTGCGCCGGATGCTGGAGAAAAACAGCACCCCCACCCAACTTACCGCCGCCGATATTTACACCCCCAACCCAAAATCAATAGACGGTGGAGAACTCGCAACCGAGGCACTCGCACTCATGCGCAGCAAGGACATCTCTCAGCTTATCGTAACTAAGGATGGTAGATACGCAGGCATACTGCATATTCACGATCTGGTAAGGGAGGGGATTATATAGGTGCTTTCCTTTTACGTAGGTCTAGCCGGGCAGTTCACTAACCTCAATTAACCTCCAAGCAGACGTGTTTAACCTTGATTAACCTCGTCCCTAAAGGGGTTTGAGTAGTTTTGTGCCATACACTGCACCTATGTTGAAACTATGCCCCGGCTACCTGATTTACTTGGTATTTATTGTTTTTAGTTCGTTGCCCGCAGCGGCACAGGAAAAGGCTGATACCACACAAAAGTCAAAAGTACTTAAGGAAGTGAGTGTGCACGCAGTGAAAAGTGCCATAGAAAATGGTACCGGAAAAACTGTTATCAACCTGCAGGCCATAGAGGGCAATGCAGGTAAGAATATATTTGAAGTGATGCGCAAGCTACCCGGGGTAACGGTTGACGCAAGCGGGAACATAACTATGGTGGGCAAGCAGGGAGTACTGGTAACCATAGACGGAAGACCCACCTACCTGAGCGGCGACGACCTTAAAAACTACCTGCAGGGTATACCGGTTGATGAGGCTGCACAGATAGAACTCGTAACCCAGCCCGGTGCCCAATATGATGCCGAAGGGAATGCTGGAATCATAAACATAAAAATGAGAAAGCTGAAGAAGCAGGGCTTCAATGGCAACCTCAACACCAGCTACAACCAAAGCAAGGTATATGGCAGTGTTACCACCTTACTCTTCAACTACAGGGTTAACAAACTGAACCTTTATACCAGCATCAACTACATTAAGGCCAGCAGCACGGTAAACTGGAAAAATGACTTCCATTTTCTTGATGCCAGCGGTGCCACGGAGGCATCCTCATCAATGAATGCTACTCCGGTAGAAGTTTACGACAAATGGAACCTGCGCTCCGGGGCCGACTACTATTTTTCTGATAAGACAACAATGGGTATTGGTGTTACAGGTGCATACTACACCAACAATATGGGTACAGAGGTATACACCATGAATCAGGGCTTTGGTGGTGGGGAGACAGATTTTGCCCGGCATACAACGGAGTCTTCTCTGAGGAGAAATGCCGGGGTTAACGCCTATCTGAAAACCACTTTTTCGGCGAGATCTGAACTAAACGTGAATATTGACTACCTGCTGTTCACAAGACTTATGGGGCAAAACCTGAACACGGAAGCTTTTAGTGGTGGCGCAAGCCTGCCCGGGCAGCTGCAACTGCAGAGCGCCATGCCAATAAACATACAGGTGTGGAGCGCGCGGATAGACCATACCTTTAAAATAAAGGATGGGTTAAGGCTGGAAAGCGGGGGAAAGGTAAGTTATACCGATGTAGACAATTCCGGCAGCTACGACACGCTGAGCCCTTCCGGATGGGTGCATGACGCCAGCAGGTCAGACCACTTTCTGTACAACGAAAAAACAGGTGCGCTATATCTGAATGCTATCAAGACCCTCGATAAAAGCGGGAAGTGGGAAGGCCAATTGGGCCTGAGGGGTGAGCTGGTGCAGCTGCACGGCTACCAGCAGGTGAATGGTGAGGCTTTCAGTCGTAGCTTGCCGGCACTCTTCCCCACGGCATTTATCAGCTATAAACCAGATAGCAACAACTATCTGGAACTCAACTACGGGCGCAGGGTGGAGCGGCCGAAGTATAATTTGCTGAACCCCTTCAACTACTACACGTTTTATAACTCCTACGAAAAGGGCAACCCGGAACTCCTGCCCCAGTACAGCCACAACATAGAACTGAAACACGTATACATAAGCGCCCTTACCACGGCCCTCGACCTGTCGCTGGTGAATAACAATATAAGCAATGTTGTATATGCCGATAACACTACCCGGACCACTTACACTGCGCCAATAAATTTCGGCACCACGCAAGTCGCAAATCTTTCCCTAACATACAACCACAAGCCGAAGAAGTGGTGGGACCTGACCATAGCTATGCAGGGCGGCTGGGATAGCTACAGCGGGCAGCTGAACAATCAGGTTGTAAAAAACAGTGGTGTTTACGGGGCATTGTGGATGAATAACCAGGTGACAATGGGTAAGTGGATAGCCGAATGCTGGCTGAACTACAATAGCTTTACCGTTACCGGTCCTGTATCGGCTGACTACGAAAATGTCTTTATGAATTTTGGTGTTTCAAGAAAATGGTATGCCGACAAACTCACAGTGAAATGTACTATTGACGATCCTTTTTATATCTACAGAACGGTATCCGAAACGCGCCAGCCGGGTCTTTACAGCCACACAACACTGCAACCCAACAGCAGGAATGTAAACCTGGCACTCACTTATGTTTTCGGGGGTACAAAGGACCGTAACGCCGAGCACAACAGTGCCGCGCCCGATGAGGCAAAGAGATTTTGAAATTGGTGTAGCGGGCAAAAAAAAATGGGCGGCCGTGCCACCCATTTCAAATATGATTTCAAGTCGTTGTTAGATTTTTACTTTTTGCAACTTCTTCATGAAGATCGCCTGAGCAATGAAATAACCACCAAAAAGTACTGCACCGCCTATCAGATCGCCAGTGAATGTATTTCTGTAGAAAGGAATAGCATCGATATAGGTTTTAGAAAGGCCTGCAGAGGTATAACCATTATAACCGCCCATGAAGTAGCCAAAATTTGAAACCAGAAAGAAAACTGTGCTTGCACCAAAAATTGCAGGGACTACAGTGGAAATTTTAACCTGACGAAGCAACAAGCCAACGCCAGCAGCACCAGTAAGTGCTGCGTAGTTAAAAAACTGACCTGGATAAAAGCCCGGTGTGCTTGTGAACAACTGGAAATATAAATCAGCAAAAAACTGCCCGGCCAACGGAATACATAAAGCCAGCAGGCGCCTGTCTTTAAGCAGCGCACCGCTAAAAAGACCTATTGCTGCTACGGGCGCAAAATTGTAAAAATGCATGTTTGCGCTGGCGATGCGGAGTATGGTAGCGGTAATAACCAAGGTAATAGCAATAAATATGCTGATGTCGTTACGTTTCATTAGTTTCAATTAAGTCTGCAAAAATAGGGAATAATAAATATCAGGCACTCTCTTTTAGAAAAACCGATGTTTTTTTGCCAAAAAATTAGCCACTATCTGTTTCGTGCCTGCCACTGAGTTAGTAATGTTTCAAATTTATTCATGAATATTTTCATATCAGGGCTTTTTCGCTCAGCCTCTTTTCGTGCAACTTTTCTCATTATACCCGTTTCATCCTGGCGCATTGTCTCGCAAAAAGAACGAAATTTATTTTTCATAATATTTGTTGGCTTGTCGGTGGCATTATTAAACAATAGGTCAAATTGCTGAAGTCGCTGTTTTAGATCCTTTTCAGGAACGCCAAGAACACCTGCATAATCATTGGCAAATTCGTTAAGAATTCCCCATGCCCATCGCTCCGGTACATCACCCGGTAAGAACAATGGCTGTATGGCCTTGCCAAATTTTTCTGCTATTGCTTTCAAAACTGATTCAAGGTTTTGTGCATCTCCATCTAAAACGAAAAGAAAATCATCGAGAAGTTTAAATTTTCCAAATGCTTCAATATGCTGGCCAAACATATCTTTACCCGTATCCCTACCTATGCTAATGTCATCAGGCATAAATCCGAGTTTTGGATTCAATACATCCATTACGCCCCCCAAAAACGCTTCCGCTATATTGTCTTCACATAATATGCTTAATTTTTCTAAAGATTGCCCATACAGCGCTTTTTGGATAATATCCCTATACGGAGGTTTTACGATTACGTTGTTTTCAGTTCGCTCAAAGAAAAGTCTTCCTTCAACGGGTACACAATCTAATATTACCGGGCTGTGGGTTGTTACTATTATTTGCAAATTGTTTCTTAAAGCAAGCCGCTGCAGCTCCAACATCAATTGCTGCTGGGTGTAGGGGTGCAGACCTGCTTCTATTTCATCAATGAGAATTAAAGCGTTTTCGAGATTAGATATGTCTTTTGAAATACGCAATATTGCCCTTTCGCCAGCTGACATGTGAAATTCACTATACGCAACTTCTTTATCATCCCGTTCAGCGAATAGCAAGTCTTTTCCTGCTTTTGAAATTATGTGTAGTTGCTTATACCGGTTTGGACTTATATTTTGTGCAAATGCGATAAGGTCCGAAGGGATCACCGCACTTGTGTGCGGGTAGATCTGCGCTAAAACACTTTTTATTTCGGAAGGGCTTGTAAAATTGGCCAGCTTTCTGAGGTATACCGCTCTCGAAGGTTGGCTGCTACCCTTAGGGGACAAAGCGCGTTGCGTCCAGCTTTTATTTCGCCACCAGGTCATACCCATGCGAATACCCTCGTGTATATAGTTGTATTGGAAGGATGTTTGTTTTATCGAATCTGTAAGACCACCAGAATGAGCTTTTAAATTTGGGAAAATAGTTGCGGGAACAAAACCCGAGTCTGATACTTTGTAGGCACACGCACAAGCAAATAAAGCAGTAGACTTCCCACATCCATTTGGTCCTGCAATCACAGTTACCGGGAATTCAAATCGGACCGGTAAATGTTCAATACCTCTGAACTGACTAATCGTCACTTCTTCAAGAAATTCCCGGTACTGCGCTTTTTTACCTCTTAGTTGATCCCATACCTGATTGAAAACTCTGTTCATTGCAATATATCAATAATTTTGTTGTTCAAATTTAAAATTGAAAGGTAGCGAATATTTATTGTTTCTCAAGCGGGGTATGATACAGCTACCAAGCTATGGAGTAAGGTTATTAGATATTCGTTCAGATTAGTAATGGCTTCCTTCATTTTCCATTGGCTTCTGTCCCTGGGAATCACGTAGTTAGAGATAGCCCGCACCTGCGCAAAGGGCACCTGCTCCTGCATACAGACAAGGTGAAAGGCAGCACCCTCCATGCTTTCCACGTCGCAGTTAAATTTGTTTTTTCTTTTATCAATGGTGTCTTGATTGCCGCTAACTGTATTTACAGTAAGTCCTGTTACTCTTGGCAGGTCTATGAAACGGAGCATTAGTGAGTCTGGCAGTGTTAGCTTGCCGGCACGATAAGGTGCCGTATTTCCATCAATCAGCCCCATTTCGAAGATATCCAGATAATTATCGTGGTCTTCTGCACCAAGGTCGCCAAAGGTTTCGCTCGCAACGAGTGTCACAGCGCCGAGTGGCAATGCGGTGCTAAAACTACCGCCCACCCCTGCCTGCAGCACGAAGTCGTAGGTGTGGGCCGCCAGTGCCTTCGTAAGCGCATACGTGGTATTAACCATGCCTACACCAGATACAAGGAAAGTGATGCTTAGGTTGCCCGCCGGGTTAGTTTCAACAAATTGCCTGAACGGATTCGTTTCGAAAGCTGTAGCAGAAACTACAAGTATTTTCATGCTGCAAATAAGTACTTTTTTGTGAAACGACATTGTAAGCGTAATTTTGCCGCTAAATTAGAAAAATGATTTATTTGACGAGGGTGGAGCATTTTAATGCAGCCCATAAATTATGTAACCCGAACTGGAGTGTTGAAAAAAACAACGAGGTTTTCGGGAAGTGTGCCAACGAAAACTGGCACGGGCATAATTATGAGTTGCACGTAACCATAAAAGGTGAGCCTCACCCCGAAACAGGTTTTGTTTACAATGCCAAGGCACTTGGCGACCTGATAAAGAACGCAGTCGTTGAGAAATTGGACCACCGAAACCTGAATCTCGATGTGGATTTTATGAAGGGTAAATTTACCAGTGCAGAAAATCTGGCTATTGGTATTTGGAATGAGCTGAAACCTTATCTTGACAAAGATGGTGCAACACTTCATTGCGTTAAGCTCATAGAAACCCGCAATATTTTTGTTGAGTATTTTGGGTAAACCCTGAGTGATATTTATTTTTTCAATACCGGCTTTTGTAAATAGAGCTTTCTCCCTAAATACAATAAAGCGGAGCTACTTTTATCTTTGTTAGCATAACACGTTCATTTTGGCATACAGGAAAACAGAGTTTTACGATGAAGATGTTACCAACCGGCTGAAGGACAGTTACCGGGGTATAATTGAGGCTGTGGGCGAAGACCCAAACCGGGAG
>CAILMA010000204.1 GCA_903835145.1 uncultured Bacteroidota bacterium | reverse complement strand
TGGTGCTTTTATAGAGCGACTCCATCATAGAGTTATTTTCGCCGCCCTGATTGCCCCGGCCGTGGTTACCACGGTACATACCACCGGTGCCTATACCCATGCCCATGCCGCCGCCCATACCGAATCCGACGCTTGGCCGCATACCACCTCCGCCGCCACGACTACCACCGCCTTGCTGCTCACCGGCAGGCCGTTTAGAGCCAACTGTTTCAAAACAAACGCTAATGGCCTTTCCCTTGTCGGCACGGGTCATTTCAGCCTTGGTATAAAATGCCTTTAGGGGCACAACAGCCTCCCAAACCAATTCGTTGGTACTGTCTATGGCCATTCTTATCACTATACCACAGCTATCTTTTTCAAGGAGGGAAAATTGCTGATTGCAACCCTTAAAACCCTGTAGCGAAAACTCATTGGCTTTATCAATACCGCGGTGCACCCTGTCTTCAAGGTCCATGCGCTTCTGGTCTTCCCTATTGCCTCCGGTACCCTGGTGCCACTGCCCACCCTTTGGCCGGTCTTCTTCCCCTACCTTCGTTTTCTTGTATTCGTCAGGTATCGGGAAGTTGATCGCAGTCTGCTCCACTTTATTGCCTGTTTTATCTATCCATACGGTAAGACCATTTTTTATGATCTTCAGCTGGGTCGCAGGGTCTCCTGTTTCAACCGTTATGTACAGGTTCTGTTTATCGTTGGTAACGGCATATCCCAGCACGGCTTTATCATCATATTCAGGATAGGGAGATGGCCAGTCGTTGTTGTACCCATCAATAGTTATAGGCGATACCTGAAAAGCACCGGGTAGCCTTTTTGAACTCCCATGCTTTGATGAGCCACAGGACAATAAACTTAGGGTAACAATTGCTATTGAAGCAGGAAAAATCTTTTTGATGTAAATCACAGTAGCCAAAAATAATTATTCAGAATAATAAAAGCTGGCTTTAGACAAAAACAAAATCTTAAAGTTTAAAAGTAGCCGCCGGCGTAAAAGCGAAAACGAACAGCTCTACTGGCTACTAAAAGCTAACCGAAGGGATAAACTAGAATTGATGTTATCTTTTTTTACTAAAGAAATCCTTTAGCTCCCGGCTCATCTGCTCGCCGCGGCGCTTCAGGTCTTCAAGTTCCTGGCCTACGTTGTGAGAGATATCGTGAATGGTCATTGGGTTATCGTAATTCAGATCCTGTCGACTACGGGCTATGGGTATTATAGCCCATGCAATGACATAAGCTACTACGCCAATACCAAACGTCAATACCATAACTACGAGAATGAGCCTTATGATTACCGGATCAATATCGAAATAATGAGCGATGCCGCTGCACACACCGCCTATCACTTTATTGAATGGGTCGCGGTAAAGGCGTTCATTGTTGTTGCTATATTGGTTTTGGCGCTGGTTGGTGCGGTTGTAGCCGCTGTACGTCTGCGAGCCGGCCTTGCTGGTACCACCATGGCCGTCAGATAAATCGCCGGGAGCACCAAGTGTGTCAATCACTTTTTGCACGTCGCTACGGTCAATAGCAGGTGAGCCGCTTTGCAATCTTATCGTAAACAACTCTGATATTCTGTTTTCGATGTCTTCGAGTATTTCCTTGCCATCAAGCCCGGTGAACTGGCGCTCAAGTGCAGATATATAATTTTTCAGCAGCGTATAGGCGTCTTCTTCTATTGGCTGTACACGGCCGGCAATATTGATTTGTAAGATGCGTTGCATAATTTTTGGAGATTAAGTATTAATGAATAATCT
>CAILMA010000203.1 GCA_903835145.1 uncultured Bacteroidota bacterium | reverse complement strand
GACCATGGAGACCATAAGGATTTCGACCGGCGAAAACTTTGTGAGCATAATTTTTTCACTTTTTCAAAAAAAAGAGACTAAAAACGGAAAAATCGATTTTTGGACATTTTTGAAAATCAACAAAACTATCAACATAAAAATCGCAAACAAATCGCAATGAAGGTTGTCATCATTTTACGTCACAATTTTGCAAGTTTGTTATAAATTTTGTGACTGACTTTTTGTAAGGTGACACTTATGCAGCAAAACTTGCAAACTTTGCGATAAATATCGCAGCAGGATGTCAGTCACAGAATTGAAACAATATATTTTTTACAAGGTTTTTTCAATGTTTTTCATAAGGTTTTCATAAGGTTTTCATAAGGTTTTCATAAGGTTTTCACAAAGTTTTCATAAGGTTTCAACGAATAATTGGGCTCTAACCGCCTTCAAATGTTTTTCGATAGTTCGCCATTCTGACCGCTCTTTGTACGCTTCAGAGTTCATAATAGTAAATGTTTTTCTAAAATTGTAACCTGATTCAGCGTGCCATATTATTTCACTCAATACATCTTTCTTGATAAACGTTAATCTAGAGAGGATATTCAACAAGTTAGGGAAGGGATGAAAATCGATTGCCGCATCGAGGATTGATAGGTGCGCGATGGGTTCGGCAATATGGAAAGAGATTTGTGTCATCATTTCCATTTCGCTGGGGTTGTAAATGTAGTGCATAATTGCTTTATCTAGCATCAGCATATCGCCTTTCATTCCCCCGTAGAGGCGCCTATAATGGAGCGCAAGAAGTTGCGAGTGGTTCGCGCAGGTTTCCAGGAATTCGTGACTGAAAGTGGTGACGACTTCTTCTACGTCACCTTCTTTTTGGTCATCGCCGCGCGAATCACTTTCCATATTGCCAAACCGGTAATATTTCGGGCAAATTGTAAGGTTGTGAACAATGTTTATGATAATCGCGTAATCATTGTTTGTGGGTGTGTAATCAGAGGACGCCATCATCAACCATACGATGATAGAGTAATTGTCGAAAAGGGTGACATCTTCAATATATATGATAGCGAGTCTTCTAAAAAATTCATTAGGACTTTTCTGGAGAAGTGCGAGCGCAGTATGTACTGCATTTATGGTATCACCTCTTCTTATTGCTTTCTGAAGATTTGATTTTAATAGAGGGATAGATGCGCTGGTCCTAATTATAGGGTACTCTACTTCGCAAGGTTTATCGGTGAATGATCTATAATACAATTTTACTCCTGTTTTTTTCGCGACGAATGAGTCGCCTGCGTTCGGTTCAAATGTGAAATAAGCGATGCTATTTTTAGGATCGTATATGAAGCATTTTTTATGTTTTGTATCGTGATTGATTACCACTTTAAAATATGATTCGAGCTTGCGTTGCATTGCGATTACAATTGTGGTGATATTTCTGAATAATGGTTGTATATTTACAAAATCAATTTTTATAAATATATTGCAAACGAGTATAAGAGATAGGTTCAGTTTCTTCCTTTAATCCCAAACCGCGCCGTATTCCTCGATAAACTCATCGCGCTCTTTGCAGGTTAATAGTCCCCAAAACACGTTGACCATGCTAGAAGTAGGTATTCGTTGGCAATGCGCATTAGAAACATACCTGGTAAATATGGGTTGTATTCCTGTGTGTTGAAACATAAAAAACCTACTAAGAATGTTCCGCATTTTAGGATGCGACCCTAAGTTAGTTGGACGTCCTGAGTTCGCGAAACGCATAACATCATTAAGCAACCAGTTCGTAACTTCATCTGGTTCAATTTTATGCCATCGAATTTCGTATAGTTCTTTGGCGTAACTAATTCGTTCTATGAAATTTTTAATATCGCACATTAATTCTCCAGGTTGAGGTCGATAAGTATAACGCAATATGATTTGTATTATTTCCAAAGGAAGACCTTTTTTGATTTGTAAGTCTCCAACGAGTTTGTCCATTCTTTTAAAAAGTATCTAATTAAGATTATTAAATACTCTTTAAGCGATAATTATATTTTATTGAAAACTACTTAAATAATTCACGGGAAGTATAATATATGTCTCAAAAAAAGCAAATTATAGAGAAATTTGCGAACCGCAATGAATTCCTCGCTCTTTTGAAAGTGAATCCTGGTCTTGTGATAGTAAAATTAGGTGCAACATGGTGCGGACCTTGCAAGCAAATTAAACCAGTGATGGATGCGTTTTTTGCGAGCTCTCCTCCCGAGGTAATATGCGCGGACGTAGATGTGG
>CAILMA010000202.1 GCA_903835145.1 uncultured Bacteroidota bacterium | reverse complement strand
CGTGTGCTCTTCCGATCTCCTGATGGGAGTTTGCTTTTGCTTCATCTACTTTAGCATAGCTTACTTTTAGTTGTTTGTTGTTTTGTAAGCTAAGCTGTATCGCCTCCGTTAGCGACAGCCTTTTAATCAAAGTTTCACCGGCGGCAGCTCCGGTTGTGCCCGCACCATTTTCCTGTGCCCTCGTTGCAGCAGTGGAAAGCAACAACAAAGCCACAACAGAAAAGCCCGGAAGGGATAAACTGAGGAATCTCCTGTTTAATTTATGCATAAAATTTATATTGCTATTTTTATTGTTCATCGTTTAGCGTTGTTCGTCAGTTGTTAAAATTTGTTTGAATAGGTTTTTTAAGTGCGCACTAAGTTTTTTCCTCATCAGCTTCTGAAATTCCATTTCATCCATATGTTCCAGATTATTCACCTTTTTGTAAAAATGCTGGGCAGTGATCATTTGGCTTACTGTACCTACCATAGTGGTCATCATAAGTACTATGTCAATATTCTTTTTAAATGCCCCGCTTTTTTGTCCGTCCTGAATCAGTTTTTTTATCGATTCAAGATTTCGCTTTTTTAATTCATGTATAAGGCAGGCAACAGGTGTGTTCTTATCAATTAGCTGCTCCCGCATCATTATTTTGTGAAACTCCTGTTGGTGGATAAATTTATCTACATAATCATCAATCAGAATGTTAACTTTTTGTAAATGACTTATTCCTTCATCTTGCAACAGGTTTTCGACCTTTAATTTTATGTTGTTGGTCTTATCTTCAAAAACCGCTTCCATCAATTTCTCTTTCGAGCCGAAATAATAAGATATCATTGCAACATTTACATCAGCCTCGTGTGCAATATCCCTAACTGATGCGCCATCAAATCCTTTTTCGGCAAATAGCTTTGTAGCTGCATTTATTATCGCTATTTGTTTGCCACTATATTCCATTGTATATCTGTTTCACGGGGCAAAACTAAACAAACGTTTAAAACTAAACAAACGTTTAATTAAGTTTTGGCTCCTAATAAAATTGATAAGGCTATTGATAAAGCCTATAACATCCAAATTTGTTGTATTTCAATAACTTATAAACGGGCCAATAATTGAACGTGTTTTAGCTAAATAAATTGGCATGGGTAAATTTATTTATTTGATTGATGTGTTTGCTATGCACGTCATAGCAGCATTTTCTAAATAATTATGCCACGGGAATTCGAGTGCTTTGATTTCTTATTTTGCATCCAAAGTATTGATTACTTAATCTTTACAGTTTCGTTCTGGTCTTAAACTTTATATGCCTTAAATTAGCACCGTAAATTCCATTTCTTCATCAAAGAGCTGATAACATTATTAAAGAAAGGCGATCAATCCGCCTTCCGCGAACTGGTAGATATATACCAGCAAAAAGTATTGAATACTGCTTTGGGCATGGTGCAGGATCAGCAGTCTGCCGAAGACATAACTCAGGAAGTTTTTGTAATGGTGTTTAAAAATATACTTGCATTTAATGAGCGTTCTTCAATTTCTACATGGATCTATCGCATAACCGTTAATAAATGCCTTGATCATATTCGTTCTAAAAAAAGGGTGAAAAGGAGTGGCTTCATCGTCAGCATATTCTCGTCAAGTGACGATTCCCCCGGCGCCGAAATCCCGGATTTTGTGCATCCCGGTGTGGTTTTAGACAATCGGGAAAAATCGAAATTTCTGTTTGCTGCCATCAAAAAACTACCGGAAAATCAACAAACGGTATTTGTCCTTGCTCACCTTGAGGATTTACCCCAAAAAGAAATAGCCGAAATCATGGACCTCTCGTTGAAGGCTGTTGAATCGTTGTTACAACGGGCGAAAGGAAACCTGCGAAAGCTGCTCGCTGATGTTTTCCCCGATGGGAATTGACTTTTAGAGCGGCAAAACAAAGCAGCTCTTACCTAAATCAATTATTTTCATCATAAAATGTCAATTTTTTCCAAAAATCAATTATTTGGCACAATTTATGCTGAGTGTTATTTTAATTACAAGGTGCCCCTGCGGCATCTTTGATGTCATTGCTTTATGCGACTTTCAGTTTTTATTTTTTCGATATTATTGTGCTGTGGTTTTTCTGTTTCAGCCAACGTCTTAAGGGGGAAAATTTCCGACAACACTGGCTTGCCAGTACAGGGTGCCATTGTAGAAATTACCGACTTAAAGACCGGGGCGGCTGCCGATACGGGTGGCGTATATCAAATCAATAATTTGCCTAACGGTACCTACCTGGTTGAGGTACACCAGATAGGTTTTGCGACCCTCAACAAAATGGTGGTGATAAAGGGCGACGTTCGGGAAGATTTTGTACTGCATGAGAGTGTTATTGAAAAAAATGAAGTTGTCGTTACGGGAACGAGTCTTGCCACAGAAGAAAGAAAAAGCCTTACGCCTATCCAAAGTATGAGCATCAAGGATATTCATGAAAATGCATCTTCTAATGTTATCGACGCTATTTCTAACCTCCCTGGTTTTACCGCGCTCACCACAGGGCCATCGGTTTCCAAGCCTGTAATTAGAGGGCTGGGTTACAACCGCATCATTACCTTGAATGATGGTGTACGTCAGGAAGGCCAGCAATGGGGCGATGAGCACGGTATTGAAATTGATGATTACAATGTAACACGAATTGAAGTGTTAAAAGGCCCTGCTTCACTTGCTTACGGCTCAGATGCTATGGCCGGTGTAGTTAATATCATTTCAACCCCCAACATACCAGACGGTAAAATAAAAGGAAATGTAACTGCGAATTACCAGACTAATGCTGGTCTTGCAGCGCTTCATGCCGACCTCGGTGGAAATAAAAATGGCCTGAGCTGGCAGGTATATGGCACTCAAAAGGATGCCCATGACTACAGCAACAAATACGATGGCAGCGTCTATGATACCCGTTTCCATAATACCGATTTCGGCGCTACTATTGGCATTAATAAAACCTGGGGTTCCTCCCGTTTGTCTTATACATCATTCAATGAAAAAACAGGCATACCGGAAGGCACCAGAGATGCTTCTACCGGTGGATTTTTGAAAGACCAGAATATTGGTGGCATTGATAGCCTTGTGCCAGTAAGCAAGGGTGATGGAAAATCCTACGCTATGGTGGCGCCCTATCAGCACATTAAACACACAAAAATAGTATGGGATAACAACATTTATCTTGACAACGGAGGTAGGATAGGCATTATTCTTGGTTATCAGCGCAATACCCGCATGGAATTTGGTGATGTATTGCAGATGAATACACCGGGACTATCGCTTCTATTGCAGACAGCAACCTACGATGTAAAGTACTTCCTCCCGGTGCAGAAAGGCTGGCAAATGAGTATTGGACTCAACGGTATGAGCCAGTGGAACTACAACGAAGGCGATGAGTTTTTGATTCCTGATTACCGCTTGTTTGATGGCGGTCTGTTTGCAATGGCTAAACGCGATATTAACAAATGGACATTTGCCGGCGGTTTAAGGTTCGATATGAGGATAATGGGTATCTATGGGAAATATGAAAACCTCCTCAACAAAGACGTTTTTAACCCGTCCACCGAATACTTCTCCAGCGTATCTGGTAGTGCAGGGGCAGGGTACAATGTAAATAAAAATACAATTATCAAGTTGAACGTAGCAAGTGGCTACCGTGCCCCTAATGTTGCGGAGCTGTCCGCCAACGGCGTGCACGATGGCACTTTCCGGTACGAAAAAGGTAACCCTGGGCTTAATCCTGAGCACAGTCTTCAAACCGACCTTGGCCTATCGTGGAGCGCGCAGCACATAATGGTGAATGTATCGGTATTCGATAACTATATTTTCAATTATATCTATATAAGGAAGGCGGATTCTGCTGCAGCAATCCAAAGTGTTACTAACCCCAATAATTACGGCACCTATATTTATACTCAGGGTGGGGCAAATTTATATGGTGGAGAGATTTACGTAGACTATCATCAGCATCCTTTTGATTGGCTACACCTCGAAAATACTATTTCTTACGTACGTGGGAACCTTGCTCAGGCGGTTGATGGTAACAATAACCTGCCTAACATGCCGCCAATGCGCTGGCTCATAGAGTTGCGCGCACAGCGGAAAACGCTGGGTAGTTTCGTGAAAAACGCCTATGCAAAAGCTGGTATCGACATGAATTCAGCTCAAAATCACGTATTTACAGCTTACCAGACTGAGACTACTACGCCTGGTTACACTTTGCTGGATGCGGGTATTGGTGGTGATATCACCGACCGCAAGCACCACACGCTTTGCACGCTTACACTCGCAGGGCAGAACCTCACTAATACAGCCTATCAGAATACCCTTAGCCGACTCCGCTATGCACCGGAGAATATGCTAACTGGTCGCACTGGTATCTACAATCTGGGCCGCAATTTTTCTATTATTTGTGCTATCCCACTTGACTTCAAATAGGAAATAATACAAACTTGCGTTACAAAATTTGTAACACTACAAGTGTCAAAAAAGGCAGCCGCAGGAAAAAACTGCGGCTGCCTTTTTTATGAACTCCGTATAGGGAACAAATCCAACTACCGGGCAACATCTATTTTTACTTTCTTATTCTTTATCTTTTCATTTTTAATCAGCTCCAGAGCGGCCCCAAGCTTTACTTTCCGCACCGCAACAAAGGAGAAAAAGTCCTTCACTTCTATTAATCCGATATCTTCTTTCTTCAACTCGCCTTTCTGGGCCAGGAAGCCTACGATATCCACTTTATTAACCTTGTCTTTCTTGCCCG
>CAILMA010000201.1 GCA_903835145.1 uncultured Bacteroidota bacterium | reverse complement strand
GTGCGTATTAAAGCTGCAACAGGCCTTTATTCTCAGAACATCATCAGCACAAAGACAGACCGTGACATCGTAAATCTGTTCACAGGCTTCCTTCTTAGCCCAGACCAGCAGATATATGACCAGAACAACCAACTCGTAAAATCAAACCTTCAGACAGCATTTCATGGTGTCGCTGGCGTTGAAGTTGATATCAAGCGCGTAGAGCTTAACCTCGAGCCATGGATAAAAATCTTCGGACAAATTGACGAACTAAACAGAGATAAACTTTTTGCAACTGACCCCGATTTCGCAGCTGGTTCAGGTAAAGCCTATGGAGTTGACCTTTCAGCAAAATACAGCCACAAAAGAGTTTACTTGTGGGGTGCATGCGGTTTCCAGCAGGTTACCTACACAAGCATAGGCCCTGATGGGCTTACCCAAACCTACCCTACTCCTTTCGACACCCGCTTCAATGCCAATGCACTTGCATCGTATACAGCAGGCAAAAAGAAGGATTGGGACGTCTCTATGAGGTTCAACATTCACTCACCATTCCCATTTACACAGACTCAGGGCTTTTACGAAAATGTTAATTTAAGTAATCAAGGGCTGGCTTCCAATCCACTCGGGCAGGGAAATTTGGGCGTTTTATATTCAAATACCATTAATGGAGGAAGGCTTTCCTGGTACCACCGCCTCGATTTCTCAGTTAAAAAGCACTTTAAATTGCAAAACAGATCGTCTATTGATGCCACCTTCTCTGTCACAAATGTTTACGATCGCCAGAACATTTTTTATGTTGACCGTATAACCAACGTAAGAGTTTATCAGTTACCTTTATTTCCAAGTATGAATGTTACCTGGAATTTTTAAAGTAACTTCCTCTTATCAATGAAACGTCAGCAACAAAAACGACCTTTTTTAACACTGGTCTTCACTTTTTGGGGTGCGGTTACCAGCCTTCACAGCAATGCTCAGGTGCTTTTTCCTGATCAACCAGTTAACAGAAGTATCATTCTGGCCGAGGAGCAATTCCGTCAGGAACATTATGCCTTGGCAGCTCAGTCGGCAAGACAATACCTGAATACCCCGGATGAAAATGGCTACAATGTAACCCAACAGGAAAAAGCCAAATATATAACGGTAATTTCTGGCATAAAAACAGATGAACCTGGTTGTATAACGGCAGCGGTTACCATGATGAATGCTACCCAGAATAAGGCTTACGCCCAGCGTATCGCTTTTGCATTGGGTCAATATTATTTTCTTCAGGACGAATATGTGCAGGCCATTCACTACTATGAAACCGCCCAACTCGCAAACCTTAGCAACCAGGAAGTAGCTGACGAAAAATTTGAACTCGCTTACTGCTATTTCAACAACAAACAATTTAATAAAGCAGCCCCTCTTTTTGCCTACATAAAAGAACTGAAAGAAGATAAGTACTATGCTGCAGCCAACTACTATTATGGCTTGCTTTGTTACAATGAAAATAAACTAAATGACGCTCTCGCCAGTTTTGAGCGCATTAAAGACAATAAAGATTATCGTACCGTGGTACCCTACTACGTTGCGGAAATCAATTACTTTATGGGCGACAGAAAGAAAGCCCTGGAGGAAACAAAAGAAATAATAGCTGGTCCGGAAAAGAGTTATTATGATAATGATATCCACTTGCTTGCCGCTCAATGCCTGTTTGAGGATCAGAAATATGCCGATGCCAAACCCTATTTCGAGTATTACTACGACCACACCAATAAGATAAAGAAAGAAGACCTGTATAAAATGGCCTATTGCTACTACCGGCTCAATGACTGGCAGAATGCAACAGACAAATTCAAACAACTGAGCGGTGAGAAAGATTCGCTTGGGCAAACGGCAATGTATTTATTAGGCGATTGCTACCTAAAAACCGGCGACCGGCAAAGTGCACGTAATGCTTTCAGTATTTGTTCGGACCTCACCTACAATCTTGCACAGCAGGAGGCGGCAATGATGCTTTATTCGCGCATTAGCTATGAAGGAGGCTACAACGACGATGCGCTCGAAGAGCTAAAAAACCTGCTCGAAACCTTCCCTGAGAGTAGCTATAAAGATGAAGCCAATACACTCATCTCTGACCTTATGCTGAAAACAAACGATTTTGAAGGTTCTCTTAAATACCTCGATGTCGTAGGCAAGAAAGATAAAGACTATTGGCGCGTTTTCCAAAAAGCATCTTATTGCTATGCAGTGCAGCAGTTCAGGAATGGAGACCTGGAAAATGCCTATAAAAATTTCTCTGCTTCAGTGCAGCACCACCCCGACCTGCCCCTTGAGAGTGCGGCATACTTCTGGATGAGCGAACTGTCGTTCCGGACACACAATTATATAAATGCGATTGTCAATGCGCACGAATTTCTCGATAAAAAAGTTGATAAGCCGGCGTTAGCGAAATTGAGTCCGCAGGCAACTGCGCAGCACGCCTACCTCAATATGGGCTTTGCGGCAATGGAACTTAAAGAGTTCAGTGAAGCGCAAATCTATTTTAGCCACTCCCGTCAGGAAAATAGTGGCGATGAAGCTTCGGGAATGATTGCAGCCTTGCACGAAGCTGATGCCGTTTTCATGCAGCAAAATTTTGTTAAAGCAATTTCTTTATACGACAAAATAGCCTCTACCGACACTGAGAATGCCGACTATGCCCGCTATCAAAAAAGTGTTATTCTGGGCTTACAGGGCAAAAACAACGACAAGCTAATGGTGTTGCAACAGCTTATCAATAAAGTTCCTGCATCAGCATATGCAACCACAGCAAGGTACGAAGCTGCACTAACGTATATAGAAATCAATAAATACCCACAGGCACTCACGCACCTGAAGTACATTGTTGACTCTACTACCGATAAAAACCTCGCCCCACGTGCCTGGATAAAAATCGGCTTTATAAGCCAGCAGACCGGCGAAAATGATGCTGCAATTAATGCTTACAAAACCATTGTAACTCAATACCCTGCCAGCGACGAACGTATGGCAGCGCTGGATGCGCTTAAAAGCCTGTATATTCAAGACAATCAGCCGGGTGAATTCGCCCGCCTGCTTAAAGAAAACAATCTACCATCAGCTGAAAACAGTGCAATCGATTCAACCTATTATGCTGCCGCTGAAACCCAATTTGCCGCAGGCAAATGGGATAACGCACTGCATTCTTTCTCCAACTACATTAAGGAGTTCCCCAATGGACTTTTCTCTATAAAAGCACATTACTACCGTGGAGAGTGCTACTACCAGCTGAAGAACTTCAAACCAGCACTACAGGACTATGATACAGTTCTTGCAAGCCCATGGAATGATTTCTCTGAGAACAGTGCGCGTCATGCGGCTACAATTGCCTACGACGACTCCAATTATTCCGGTGCATATAACTACTATTTAAAATTACGCAGAAATGCACCTGGGGGAAATCAGGGACTACAAACAAGCTTCGAAGGCCTGATGAAAAGCGGTTACCACGCAGGCAAGTACAGCGAGACAATCCTATATTCTGATAGCCTGCTGAGCCTAACAGGTAACCCGGCCGAAGTGATAAATGAAGCCGTTTTGTTCAAAGCCAGATCAGAACAACTTTCAG
>CAILMA010000200.1 GCA_903835145.1 uncultured Bacteroidota bacterium | reverse complement strand
TTTGTTTCTACCCCGTGCGGATAACCCACAAACACCAACAAAGCAAAACCGAAGTAACGTTGCGCGCATAAATAGATCAGTTCGTAACTATTTATAACGCATGTGACGAAATTTTATTGCCAAATTATTAAATCCATACAACCTTCTGGCAGTCATTGGAGCACAACAACTGCTTTCTTCGGGTACGATTCTTGTATTAAACTTTAAAAAACTGACCAACGTCGTCTTTCTCAACTATTAAATAGGAGTAATTTTGCAAATGAAAGCGCATAAGAAAACGCCCAAAGTTCTCCTCCTCATCGGTTTGCAGCGTTTAAGTACGTGCACTTCATAGCCAAGCATTAAAAACACGCCCAAATGCCAGAACAAAAACCCGCAGAAAATTTTACAACGAAGGGATTGACGGATGAACAGGTGGTTGCTGCCCGGGCAAAATTTGGCCCTAATAGCCTGTCGTATAAAAAGAAAAATGGCTTTTTAGATGCTATCAAGAGCCTCGCAAAAGAACCGATGCTCCTTCTGCTGCTGGTGACATCGGCCATTTATTTCCTGAGCGGCAAGGCAGACGACGGCATTTTCCTATCAGCTGCAATTGTGCTTGTAGCGGGCATTTCGCTGTATCAGGATTCCAGAAGCCGAAACGCGCTGGAAAAGCTCAAAGATTTCTCCCAGCCTTTCTGTAAAGTAATAAGGAATGGTGTGGTAACCGAAATAAAAAGTGAAGAGCTCGTAGTTGGTGATAGCCTGATGGTAGAAGAAGGCACATCGATTACTGCTGATGGCGTTATCATACAGTCTAACGACTTCTCCGTAAACGAATCTATATTAACGGGGGAGTCAATGCCGGTATACAAAGACCAGAGTAAGGACGACAACCTTATATTTCATGGCACCACGGTAGCAAGCGGGCTGGCTATAGCCACCATCACGGCAATTGGCAACAACACAAAGCTCGGGAAGATAGGGAAAAGCCTCGAAGAGATCCCCGACGAAAAGACACCGCTGGAACTGCAGATCAACAATTTCGTAAAGAAAATGGTGATTTTTGGCGCTATTGTATTCCTGATAGTATGGGCTATAAATTTTGTTCATTCTCGTAATTTTTTAGGCAGTCTTATTCAGGCACTCACACTTGCCATGAGTATTTTGCCAGAGGAGATACCCGTTGCATTTACCACTTTTATGGCACTGGGTGCGTGGCGCCTCATGAAAATGGGTGTGGTGGTGAAACAAATGAAAACAGTAGAGACGCTGGGTAGTGCGTCTGTCATTTGCACAGATAAAACCGGAACAATCACGGAAAACAAAATGGAGGTTGCCCGGCTTTTTGTGCTTTCTACAAACAGGATTTCGGAGCTGAAGGATGCTGCAGTGCCCGATGCGCAGGCATTGGTACGGCTTGCAATGTGGGCGAGTGAGCCCTTGCCCTTCGACCCTATGGAGATAGCACTGCACGAGCTATATGGAAAAACTTGCGCCGCTGATGAAAGGCCGGAGTACAAAATGATACATGAGTACCCACTCAGCGGCAAGCCCCCGATGATGACCCACCTGTTTGAAAATGAGCAGGGCACGCGCATTGTTGCTGCCAAGGGCGCACCTGAAGCGCTGATGGCGGTATCGAATCTTACCCCAAAAGAAAAGCAGGAAATTGAAACAGCGCTAAAGACCCTTTCAAAAGAAGGCTATCGCGTTTTGGGCGTGGGTACGTCAGCTTTTACCGGTACTGAGTTCCCCGCTACCCAGCAGGAATTAACATTCAAATTCATGGGTATGGTTGCATTTTACGACCCGCCAAAAAAGAATATTACCGAGGTGCTGCAGCAATTTTATAATGCAGGTATTGTGGTTAAAATACTAACTGGCGATAATGCTGAAACTACTGAGGCTATAGCACGGCAGGTAGGTTTCAAAGGGTATGAGAAATGCATAAGCGGGGCGGAGCTAATGGAATTGCCTGATGATGAGCTCAATAAAAAAGTAGAAGTCGTGAATATTTTCAGCCGTATGTTTCCGGAAGCCAAACTAAAAATAATAAATGAGCTGAAGGCGAACAACGAAATTGTTGCGATGACCGGCGACGGCGTAAATGATGGGCCAGCACTGAAGGCGGCGCACATTGGTATAGCCATGGGCAAAAAGGGCACCGAAATAGCTAAGCAAGCTGCCTCGCTCGTGCTGCTGGAAGACGACCTGATGAAAATGGCAGACGCGGTAGCCATGGGCAGAAGGATATATACTAACCTGAAAAAGGCTATACAGTACATTATATCCATCCATATCCCAATTATCCTTACTGTATTTATCCCGCTGGCGTTGGGCTGGGTATACCCTAATATTTTCTCGCCGGTGCACATTATCTTCCTTGAGCTTATTATGGGGCCTACCTGCTCCATAATTTATGAAAACGAGCCAATGGAAAAGA
>CAILMA010000199.1 GCA_903835145.1 uncultured Bacteroidota bacterium | reverse complement strand
CTTCGTAAAGTGAATCAATTTCCGGTATTTCCTTCTGGCAATGACCACAATCTGGAGAGTAGAATATCAAGAGTGTATAGTTAGCTTTTATACCAAACATACTCTCTTCTTTCTTAGTAAGTACATCATTCAATTTCACCTCAGGGGCAACGTTGCCTATTACGTTTGGCGCAATTTTCATCGCCCTGTCGTAATATTTATTCAGTTCATCATTAGTCAGCCAAAATGCTTCGCCCTTCATGTAATAGTTCTCAACAAGGTAAACAAACACCTCGTCCATACCCATCACTTTACTGTTTTCAACATTACGAGTTAGCCACCAAAGTGTGTATTTATACAAATCCTTCGTTCCCTTTGCCTTCTTCAGCAGCATATCTCCTTCAGCTTCAACGCTATCAGGGTAAGGCAAAACGAGCTTGTTCATGTACTCCTCGAGTTTGGAATCGAGAATAGGAGTATGAATCAACCTATCATCGTGATAATTGAATCCGTCCCAATAATGTTTTTTATAATAAGTGTAATTAAATGTGCTGTCTTTTGTTTTTCCATCAGCCAAAAAATGGTCACCTTCCGGCACCTGCGGTACTTCAAGCGCATTGAAAATATTTGACAACAAGGTGCCCGGGTTACTGCTTATGTAATCATGGCGATACTTTACCAGTTCCTTTGAGCTGGTGACGGCTTTTTTACGCACAGCAGCAGTATCTGCAGCAGTTTTCGCGGCCGCTAATTCTTTCTTTAGTGCTTCCTGATTAGCTCCGTAACCTTTCAGGAAATCAACATACTCCTGAAACCTTACATTTTCCGGTGAGTTTTTATACTTCACGCCTTCTGGTAACTTATCGATGCTTGCATCAATCGTTAAATCGTCCCCATTGTTTAACAAAAACTCAAAATATGTTTTTTTATCCGAAAGCAGCATCATATAGATGCCGCCCACAAATGATGAATCGGTTGTGTTAAATTCGGCAATTCCTTTTTTGTCAAAGCGCGCAGAATCTCTTTTATAGATGGTGGGAAGTGGCTTGCCATAGTAATGAGCAAGATAAACCATTGAGTCTTTTACTCCGCTGATTTTAAGGTGAATTTTATAACCGTTGCGCGCAAAGGAGGAAGATGCAAGAAGTAATAAAAAAAGTGTTGCAACCTGAGTGATTTTCTTCATGTTAAGTTTGCTGTTGTTTCCGCTAAAGACGGCAATTTTCACGTAAGTGTTGGTTTAGAAAGTCAAAAATAAACGATAAAATTGGTCTATCCCAATACGACGACTTAATATTATTTTTATAACAAAAATTATTAACCCTTAAAATTGCTATATAGCACCTGTTCAGAAGTGCCATATAGCAATGATTTAAAATGTTTGTACCCCAACATTATTTTCTTATAATGTAGTCGGTAAATAAGCAAACCCTAATAAGCGGGCTATTTTTTACTGCCCTCTGTCTTCTCTTTCAACTTGCGTTCATGCATTTCAATGAGACTGGCAATGTTACCGTGGTCAAGTCTTTTACCAAGGATAATCTTACGATCGTCTAACAAATAAATGGTGGGTGTACTATAAACGTCGTAATTGTTGTGGTAGTTACCTACGTTCTGAGGATCCCACGTATTGGTCCACTTTTTATCTATTTTAAGCTTGACAAGGAAATCTGAAATCGGCTTTTCCTCGCCTTCCGTAGAGACAGTGAATACCTTTACACCTTTGTCCTTTAAAACTGCCTCATATGCTGAATCGAGCAAGGGAAGTTCATGCTGACAATGGCCACAATTTGGAGAATAGAAAACTACCAGCGTGTATTTTGACTTGGTTGCCAGCATACTTTCTTCTTTCTGTGTTATCACATTAGGAAGTTTCAGCTCTGGTGCAATGTTTCCTATTACGTTAGGTGCCATTTTTCTCGCCCTATCGGTATATTTTTTCAAATCTTCAGGATTAAGCCAGAACGCTTCACCCTTCATGTAATAATTTTCAACCAGGTAAACGAATGCATCGCTCAAACCCATTACTTTACTGTTTTCAACATAGCGGGTTATCCACCAAAGCGTATATTTAAATACATCTTTTGTGCCCTTTGCTTTCTTAAGCAGTACATCACTTTCATAAATTACGCTATCAGGGTAAGGCAAAACCTCTTTATTGAAGTATTCATCAAGCATTCCATCATACAAAGGCGAGTAGATTAGTCTGTCATCCTGGAAATTAAATCCATCCCAGTAATGGTTTTTGTAATACCTGTAAGCAAATGTTGAATCTTTGGTTTTTCCATCAGGAAGAAAATGGTCTCCTTCAGGGATTTCCGGTTTTTCAAGAGCGTTAAGTATACTCCCTACAAGCGTATTGGGAGATTCTTTCACCATATTGCGGCGAAACTCTATGAACTTCTTTGAAAGCTTTGCAGATTTTTCCCTTATGG